>CALMMI010000494.1 GCA_937868245.1 uncultured Ignavibacteria bacterium
TTTCAAAGTCTCTAAATTTCAAATTACTTTCAAGTTACAAGAAAAACGGATGAAATTTTCCAAAGAGAATCGTAAAGAGCGAATTGGCTGGTATTTCTACGATTGGGCTAACTCTGCTTTTTCGGCAACTGTTATTGCTGTATTTATCGGTCCTTATCTTACGGAAATAGCAACGGCAGCGGGAGATGCCGCAGGATTTATCCATCCATTCGGTATCCCAGTAAAGGCTGCATCGTATTTTCCGTATTTAGTTTCTATCTCGGTTTTTTTGCAGGTGTTTTTCTTGCCTGTTTTAGGTGCAATAGCAGATTACTCACATCTCAAAAAGCAGTTTTTGGCAGGATTTGCGTATCTTGGTGCGTTTTCGACAATGGGACTATATTTCCTCGAGGGAGGCAACTATACTCTTGGCGGAATATTGTTTATAATTGCCAATCTAAGTTTTGGTGCATCGGTTGTGTTCTATAACGCATATTTATCGGATATTGCTCCACCCGAACACCGCGATTCAGTATCGTCAACCGGTTGGGGAATAGGGTATTTGGGCGGTGGAATACTGCTCGCACTTAATTTGGTGCTATTTTCACAGGCTGAATCTTTTGGTGTTACGAAGGGTCATGCTGTTCGTATTGCTCTTTCATCGGCAGGAGTTTGGTGGGCGATTTTTACGATCATCCCATTGATACATCTAAAAAAACATCAAACTGTAAAGCACCTGAAGCAAGGGCAAACAATTTTGGGAATTGGATTTAGACAGTTGTTCCATACCGTTAAATCGGCAAGGAAATATCCCCAAACAATGCTTTTCCTTGCTGCGTATTTGCTTTACAACGATGGAGTACAAACAGCAATGGCTATGGCTGCAACATTCGGACATGAAGAACTGCACTTGGGTTTGGATGTACTGACCACTGTTATCCTTATAGTTCAATTTGTTGCATTCTTTGGTGCAATGTTTTTTAATTATATTGCAAAGAAAACATCAGGCAAGACTTCCATTATTATTACCCTGATTATCTGGACAGGCACTTGCATCTATTCCCATAGTTTTCTGCACACCGAAACCCAGTTTTACTGGCTTGCGTGTGTCATTGCTTTAGTTTTGGGTGGCAGCCAGGCACTCAGCAGATCAGTATTTTCGTTAATGATACCTAAAGGCAGTGAATCGGAGTATTTCAGCTTGTATGAAATCAGCGAACGCGGTACAAGCTGGTTAGGTCCCCTCCTGTTTGGATTGGCTTTGCAGTTTACAGGCAGCTATCGAATTGCAATTTTATCGTTGATAACATTCTTTATTATCGGAATGTCGCTCTTGATGAAAGTAAATGTTGCCAAGGCACAACTTGAAGCAGGAAACGCCGCCTAACAATTTATAAAAACGAGTATTTTCTATTTTTCAAATATTCAAGTATTATGCAAGAACAAATCAATCATCTTTATTCTGAAATCAACGTCACGAACGAAACCGCTAAAGAGCTTGGATTAACTCCGGCTGAATACGAAAAGATATGCGGAGTGTTAGGTCGCACACCAACCTATACGGAACTTGGTATTTACTCCGTAATGTGGAGCGAGCATTGTTCGTATAAGAACTCCATTCTTCAATTGAAAACACTCCCCCGTTCAGGTGGACGTATGCTTGTGGAAGCAGGAGAAGAAAATGCAGGTCTTATCGACATCGGTGATGGATACGCTATCTGCTTCAAGATTGAAAGCCATAATCACCCCTCGGCTGTTGAACCTTTTCAGGGTGCAGCTACCGGTGTTGGCGGAATCCTTAGAGATATTTTCACAATGGGTGCGCGTCCTGTTGCCGCCCTTAACTCACTTCGTTTCGGTAATTTGGATAATGACAGAACAAAGTACTTACTGAAAGGTGTTGTACACGGCATCGGGCATTACGGAAATTGCTTTGGTGTTCCGACCGTAGGCGGCGAAGTGTATTTTGATGAATGTTATACCGACAATCCCCTTGTTAATGCAATGGCAGTCGGGATTGTTAAAGTTGGCGATACAGCTTCTGCAATTGCGATTGGCGCAGGTAATCCTGTTATGATTCTGGGTAGTTCAACGGGTAGAGACGGTATTCACGGTGCATCCTTACTCGCATCGCGGGAATTTGATGAAAAAACCGAGGATATGCGTCCAACCGTACAAGTAGGCGATCCTTTTGCCGAAAAATTACTGCTCGAAGCTACTCTTGAACTAATAGCATCCGGTTGTGTAGTAGGAATGCAGGATATGGGCGCAGCAGGTATTTGCTGTTCAACCAGCGAAATGAGCGCAAAAGGTAATGCAGGAATGAAAATAAATCTCGACCTTGTTCCTTTGCGTGAAGCAGGAATGAGCGCGTATGAAATCATGCTGTCGGAATCTCAGGAGCGGATGCTTGCAATCGTAGAAAAAGGTAAGGAACATATTGCCCGTGAAATTTGTGAAAAATGGGATGTACCGATGACGGAAATCGGTGAAGTTACTGATGACGGAGTTGTTAGAGTCTTCCGTTTTGATAAGCAAGTTGTGGAAATTCCTGCTGAATCACTGGTGCTTGGTGGCGGAGCACCTGTGTATGTTCGTGAATTCAAAGAACCAAGCTATATTTCTACTGTTCGTTCAGCTGAGTTTACAATTGACGAATCGCGAAATTCCGAAATGTTCTGGAAGATTCTGAACTCTCCTACTATTGCATCCAAAAAGTGGATTTATCAACAGTATGATTCACAGGTGCGTACAAACACCATGAATATCAAAGGTGATGCAGCAGTGATGAGAATCAAGGAATTACCAGGAAAAGGTTTTGCTGTTTGTACTGATTGCAATAGCCGTTATGCATATCTCAATCCCTATCGTGGAGGTTTGATTGCAGTAGCCGAAGCAGCACGGAATGTAGTGTGTGTAGGTGCTGAACCAGTTGCCATTACCAACTGTTTGAACTTTGGTAATCCTTATGATCCTGAGGTTTACTACCAATTCAAAGAAGCAATCCGTGGAATGGGTGATGCTTGCCGCGCACTCGAAACTCCAGTAACTGGTGGTAATGTAAGCTTCCATAACCAATCGCGTAATCATGCAATCTTCCCTACTCCTACGATCGGAATGCTTGGATTGATTGATGATGTTACAAATACCTGCGGTAGCGGTTTCCGTGCAATCGGTGATGTAATCATGATTCTTGGTAATAATACCCGTAAGGAATTAGGCGGCTCTGAGTATATCAAGCAACTGACAGGTAAAATACTCGGTGATGCGCCAATGCTTGATATTGATGAAGAAAAACGTTTGCAAAAGGCTACTCTTGCTGCAATCCGTTCAGGCTTGATTCACTCTGCCCATGACTGTTCCGATGGCGGGTTGGCAATTGCCCTTGCTGAAATGGCAATCAATTCCGTAGGCAGCTTAGGTGCTGAAATCAATGCAGGATTTGGTGATACTGCCGTTCAGCTTTTTGGTGAAATGCAAAGCAGAATCGTAGTGAGCGTACAACCTGAGCATATTGATTCAATTAGAGTATTATGTACAGAAAACGAAGTGGATTGTGTTGAAATAGGAAAAGTTGTTTTTGATACTTTCACAATAGGTTCTCTTTCAACAACAGTTGATTTACTTCGTGAGGAATATAATTCTGCGTTGGAAAACGCTGTATTGGGATAGTAACTGAAGTGATTCGTTACTTTGCTTCCTGAATAATTCTCTGGCAAATGAGTATTCATGCAGATTTTTTTGGAGCGTCGTATGAACATGCTTTTGAAAAATTTCGTTTACTTTCTCTTTGTAATAGAAGGTTTATCCGGCTGTGCTTCAAGTTTGGTCTATAGCCCATCAATGCAACCTCCTGTTCAGCCGTTAAAGAAAGATCAGGGGCAAGCAGGGTTCGGTGTAGTACTTTTGCCCCAGACACGCCCTGCAGCTGCCGGACAAAAAACAGCAGTCGGTGGTGAAGGCTTTTTGCGATATGCTTTCAGTAATAAATTCTCGCTCCAAGGACGCTATTGGCACGATCTGGAATCAGATAATAATCTCTACGGTTTTTCCATAGGTGGAACATATATTTTAGGAGATAGTAGCAGTTCTACACAATATGGCATAACTTGCAATACAGCTGCACTACTTGACGGTTCATCAATAGAAGGCGGCGGTACTGCATTGATTGGTACGATTTGGCTACCGGAATTTTTCTCCGGATTTCGCCCGTATTGCTCGTTAGGTGCAATTATCGGCTATCGTAATCTGAATACAATTCCCAAAGAATGGGGCGCAGGTCTCCTTGTGCAAACCGGTATTGCTTGGAAGCTGACACCTGTTTTGACTTTTCATTTAGAAGGCTCATTCGTTGGACAAATGAATTCCTATGATGACATATCTCATGGAATACCTTCTTTTTCTTTGGCAGCATCTATTGCATTTTAACTATATATTCCCTATATTAACTTAATATCATAAGACTATAAACATCTCATTATTACCCATATCTAAATGAACATTACTTTCCCCGACGGAACTGTCCGTCAATTTGAAGCCGGGACTTCCGGTATGGATATTGCAAAATCCATCTCAGAGGGACTTGCCAGGGTAGCCCTCGGAATTTTCGTAGATGGTGTTCCATACGACCTTTCACGCCCAATCAATAATGATGCAACCATTCGTATCGTTACGTTTAATGATGATGATGGAAAGCAAATCTTCTGGCACTCTACCGCCCACCTTATGGCAGAGGCATTGGAGTCTCTGTATGCAGGTGTGAAATTCGGTATCGGTCCATCGATTGAAAATGGATTTTATTATGATGTGGATTTACCAAACGGTAAGAAGCTTACACCTGATGATTTGCCTGTTATTGAAGCAAAGATGAAGGAACTGGTAAAGCAGAATTCTCATTTCTCACGTGAAGAAATTACATGGGAAGATGCAGTTGCATATTTTACAGAAAAAGGTGATGAGTATAAGCTGGAACTTTTAGATGGACTTAAAGGAAGTGAAATCACTTTGTACAAACAAGGGAACTTTACAGACCTTTGTCGTGGCACGCATGTTCCTTCTACAGGAGCACTTAAATTCCCTAAATTACTTGCAATTGCAGGGGCATACTGGCGAGGAGATGAGAAACGAAAGCAACTGACACGTATTTACGGCATTTCATTCCCTAAAAAAGAAATGCTCGAGGAATTTATCGTTCAAAGAGAAGAAGCTGAACGTCGTGACCACCGTAAACTTGGTAAAGAATTGGAACTATTCTTAATTACTCCTGCGATTGGCGGAGGGTTACCTGTATGGCTGCCTAATGGAACAATTGTACGTCGCACACTTGAAAACTTCCTCCGTAACTTACAGAAACAACGCGGGTATCAGGAAGTAATTACCCCGCATATCGGAAATTTGAATCTCTATAAAACATCAGGGCATTATCCCTATTATGCTGATTCGCAGTTTGCACCGATTGTAGTTGATGATGAAGAATATTTACTCAAACCAATGAATTGCCCGCATCATCATCAGATTTACTCATCCAAACCGCGTAGTTACAGGGATTTACCTGTTCGTCTGGCGGAATTTGGTACTGTGTACCGTTACGAACAATCAGGTGAGCTTAACGGACTTTCACGTGTACGTGGGTTTACACAGGATGATGCACACATCTACTGCACTCACGACCAATTGAAAAATGAAATCAAAGAGGTTATTGATTTGACCAATATTGTTTTCAAGACATTTGGAATGGATGTAACAACACGTCTGTCGTTCCGCGATGATAATCCAAATAAATACGGTGGTGATCTTGAATTGTGGGAACGTTCACAGCAAGAGATTAAAGAAGTTGCCGACGAAATGGGATTAGAGTATTTCATTGGATTGGGTGAGGCTGCATTTTACGGACCGAAGATTGACTTTATCGTTAAAGATGCAATCGGACGTAAATGGCAACTCGGTACTGTACAAGTGGATTATGTAATGCCGGATAGATTTGAACTTGAATATACCGGGGCAGATAACCAAAAGCACCGCCCTGTGATTATTCACCGTGCGCCTTTTGGTTCGATGGAGCGTTTCTTGAGTATCCTAATCGAACATTATGCAGGGAACTTCCCATTCTGGCTTGCTCCAGTTCAAATTAGTGTTCTTCCTATTTCCGACGATCAGAAGGAATTTGCATCATCGCTTGTAAATCAGCTGGAAGCAATGAATTACCGCTTGAAATATGATGACCGCTCGGAAAAGATACAACGCAAAATTGCGGAAAGCGAACAAAAGAAAATTCCTTTTGCGTTGATTATCGGAAAACGCGAAGCAGAGAACGGTCAGGTTTCACTCAGGGAACATGGTGTTGGCGATAAAGGTGTTATGAGTGTGGACGATGTTATGAAAATGTTTGCTGAATCGGCGAAAGCACATGAAGTGCACGGGTTGTAATACTACATAAAGGTTATATAATGGAAGACGAGAAACTGATAGTGAAGGACAGCAATGGCAAGATATTGGAAACAGGAGATACGGTAGTCCTGATTAAGGATTTGAAGGTAAAAGGTTCTTCGCTGAATCTTAAACAAGGAACTGTTATCAAGAAAATCAGGTTGACAGATAATGATGAAGAAGTGGATTGCAAAGTTGAAGGAATGAGCATTGTCCTTAAAACAGCATTCTTAAAAAAGAAATAAACTATAGTCAAACTCTATAGTAAAAAGACGAACCTTTCGGTTCGTCTTTTTTTTTCATGATGGTAGGTGTAAAACACCGTCAGGCTTTTTCTGATAATGTAATGCAACTACTCCCGATGAGAAAGCTTTGCTTTCTACAAGAGTAAGTTTGATTCTTTCTTTTATTCCAGTAAACATCGGAATACCTTCGCCAAGAATAACCGGATTGATTAAGAGCCAATAATCATCAACTAAATTGTGCTGGCTAAGATAATGTGATGCCCTAGGGCTTCCGAAAACAACAATGTTTTTACCGTCCGTCTGTTTTAATTTACTGATTTCATGAGCTATATCACTACTTAGGATAGTTACATTATCCAAGTGTTTACCTTCCA
>CALMMI010000495.1 GCA_937868245.1 uncultured Ignavibacteria bacterium
AATGCTGGAGCTAAGCCACCCAAAAGGGTTATTGAGCAAGCAGCGAGCATTGCAGCATATTATTCAAATGCACGTAATGCAAAATATACTCCGGTTGCCTATACTCTTAAGAAATACATCCGCAAACCGAAAGGGGCAAATCCCGGTGCAGTAGTTATGGAACGTGAGGAGGTTATTATGGTATCGCCAAAATTACCTGTTGGTATGGAAGAGAAGGAATAAAGAAAGAATCTGGTTTGCAAGCCTTTTTTAAAGGATGTATCTCACAAAATTTAAATGATACTGTGGTAATAGCCTCTTAGCGTCTTAAACCATTGTTAAATGAATATTTCTGTTACTTATGAAAAACATTCAAAAGCAAGGAAATCAATTTTCTAATAAGCTGGGAATAAAACTGGTTTTACTCTTTTTCATCTTATCACTGAACACCTTATCTGCTCAGAATATTATGATAAGTAATCTCAATAGTCCGAATGAGCCTTCAATTATGATGAATCCTAAGCATCCGAATGTGATTGTTGCCGGAGCAAACCTGGATGGTTATTATATCAGCCTTGATACAGGACGCACTTGGACTTCTCATAGATTAGCCTCAACCTACGGAGTATGGGGCGACCCCACAATTGCCGTTGATACGGCAAACAATTTCTATTTCTTTCATTTATCAAATCCTGATAAACAACATGGAAGTTGGATTGACAGAATTGTTTGCCAAAAGACTTCAGATAATGGACAGTCGTGGGACAATGGGTCATATACCGGTCTTAATGGAATAAAAGCTCAGGATAAGCAATGGTGTGCAGTTGACCCGAGGAATAATACCATGTACCTAACATGGACACAATTTGACATATACGCCAGTTACGAATCGCAGGACAGCAGTATTATACTGTTTTCAAAATCAACAGACGAAGGTACAACATGGTCTGATCCACTCAGAATAAACAAAGTGGCAGGTGATTGCATTGATGATGACAACACCGTTGAAGGTGCAGTCCCTACCGTTGGTCCGAACGGAGAAGTATATGTTGCTTGGGCAGGACCAAGCGGATTAGTGTTTAGTAAATCGCTGGATCAAGGTAAAACATGGCTAAAGAGTGAAATCGTTATAGATGAAATACCCGGCGGATGGAATTACATGATTTCCGGTTTAGAAAGAGCAAACGGCTTACCGATAGCAGTATGTGACTTAAGTAACGGTCCAAACAGAGGGACAATTTATATCAATTGGTCTGACCAGCGAAACGGTGAAAACAATACAGATATATGGCTTGTAAAATCAACTGATGGTGGAGAAACGTGGACTGCCCCTGCAAAAGTAAATGATGACAATTCAAACAGGCAGCAGTTTCTAACGTGGATGACTATCGACCAAACGAGCGGATATTTATACTTTGTTTTTTACGACCGGCGTAATTATACAAGTGATTCGACTGATGTATATGTTGCCGTCTCTACCGACGGTGGCTCTACATTTATTAATCGAAAAATAAGTAAATCGGCTTTTGTACCTAATGAAGCAGTTTTCTTTGGTGATTATTCAAACATTACTGCCCATAACGGCATTATCCGTCCGATTTGGACTCGTTCAAATTTCGGGCAGGTCAGTATTTGGACAGATTTGACTACACTTGATAAATTACTCACCAAAGCTGAGGAAACCCCAGTTCAAGAAGAAATTTTAAGTTTTGAAAACTATCCGAATCCTGCAAGCAATTTTGCCTATGTATCCTATAAACTACACTCACTATCAACTGTCAACCTGGATATTTATGATGCGAATGGCAAGGTTATTTCAAATATTGTGAATAATGAAGGCAAAGTGTATGGTAAATATATAGAACGTATCGACTTGGTTAATCTGAATATTGCCCCGGGAATTTATTTTTTGCAATTGAAGATTAATAACGTGGTGAAGACTGTGAAACAGATTGTGGTGAGGTAACGTATCTTTAATCAATCTACAATCGATTATTGAACGTATTATGTAATTGTAAATACAGTTTTCAAAGTATAGTTTGTAGAAAATATATGAGCGTTTCTTCCTATCATTTCATAACTAATTGGCGGATGAAAGCCGATATTTGGGAAATATCCGAGATACTCGGTGATGCCGAAGGGTTGGCTACATGGTGCCCTACCGTTTATCTTGAAGTTAACATTTTAGAACCGGGTGATAAAAAGGGAGTTGGAAAGGTAGTAGATTTATACACAAAGGGACGTCTGCCCTACAGGTTGCGTTGGAAATTTAGGGTGATTGAGAATAATGAACCGAATGGATTTGTGATTGAAGCGTTTGGTGATTTTGTAGGAAGCGGTGTCTGGGTTTTCAAACAGGATGGTGAGTGGGTGGATATTCAGTACGACTGGAATATAAACGCAGAGAAGCCCCTTCTTAAAGTACTATCGTGGCTTTTAAAACCTGTTTTCTCGTGGAATCACCATTGGGCAATGGATCAGGCGGAGAAATATTTGATTGGGGAGATAGAGAGACGAAGGATTGTAAAAGGATAGGATAACTTTTCCATTCAGTACCCCCTCCTGTAAATGACATCTTGTGTTTAGCATGTACTATAATTGTCCTGTCATGCTGAACTTGATTCAGCATCTCCGCTATACCGTCGAAACAGCACAGCCGAATAAGCACGACCAAACAGCAACGGAGATCCTGAATCAAGTTCAGGATGACAAGCATAAATACATTAATCATCAATCATTGTGTTATATAGAAAGCGGCTGTCGAGACTATCCGGAACGGTAAGGGGCAACACATTTCTTGTAGAAATAGGTCACTGCCCTATATCTGTAATACACAAAAAAACAGGTTGCAAAAAGAACACAGGGCAATGCCCTGTCTCTACCCAAAATCTAAATTAACAGTATTCAACATACAACTTAATCATACTTCACAGTAGAGAAATTTTACAGAACGAAGTGAACACATCCCCAGTTACATTCATCATTTTCGGACGCTACCCGCAACCGGGCAGAGTAAAAACTCGTCTTGCTGCAAGCATAGGAAATGAAGCAGCCGCCGATTTCTACCGTTTATGCGCAGAGCATACATTCAGACAATTATCTCCTTTTCAAAACAGCTCTGTTCACTTTTACTGTTCAGACCCCGACGACCTTCCCAAAGTTAATGAATGGATTGCACCATATCTTTTTTCAATTGCTGCCCAAACTGGCGCAAGTCTTGGCGAACGTATGATGAATGCTTTTGATTCATCATTCCGGCAAGGCTCTAAAAAAGTTATTATCATCGGTACGGATGCTCCTGATATTTCGAGTGAAATCCTGCAATCTTCCATAGATGCCCTTGATACTTTTGATATTGTGATAGGTCCGGCTCTTGATGGCGGTTACTACCTGCTCGGTATGAAACAATTGCACGGTGATTTATTCAAAGATATTCCGTGGAGTACGGAAGACGTATTTCAAAAAACAATTGAAAAAGCACACTCACATAATCTTTCCGTTCAATTGCTTCCTCCGCTATCTGATATTGATACAATCGAAGATTTGACAGCATGGCGAAATTGCCCCAAATCAATAAACGTTAGTGAATTATTCTATTTCGTAAAAAAGTTATAATTTGCATTTCTATTTGGCTCTTTATAACTTTTTTACAACCCTTATGAATTATTACGATAGTAAAGACCTCGGACGTTTTGCCGAGGTAGGCACTTTCCGCAAGGAACTGATGGACAAGTTTTTTGAATACTATGGCAAAGTGACCGGTGAAGACGGCGCACTAACCAAACGTGAGAAGAGCTTGATTGCCCTCGCAGTGGCTCACACTCTCAAATGTCCGTATTGTATTGATGCATATACCACAACCTGCCTCGAAACAGGATCAAATCCCGACCAGATGACCGAGGCAATTCACGTGGCTGCATCAATGGCTGCCGGGATAATTCTTGTTCACGGTACACAAATGCTCGGACATCTTGAACAAGCCGGAGCTGCATAAATTCTACCCTCTTTTCCTCGAAAATTCATGGCTTTTACTCTCTCTGAAATCAAACCTGCTGAAATTGAAATAGAATTACCGATACTTCAATCGAACGGTCATTCTCCTCTTTTTGAAACATTTCTTGATAAGCACAATCTTAATCTTGCACCACTTTCAATAGATACATTGCAAGTGAATATTACCAAACTCTGCAATCAAGCATGTAGGCATTGCCATGTAGATGCTTCGCCCATACGTACCGAAAGTATGGACAAACGCACCGTTGACAAGGTAATCGAAATTCTTGCAACTCATCCCGAAATTAAGAATATTGATATTACCGGCGGGGCGCCCGAACTCAATCCGCATTTCGATTATCTTGTAGTAGAATCAAAAAAACTAGGAAAACATGTAATGGTTCGCCATAATCTGACGGTTACAATGGATGGCAATCCAGTTACAAAAGAAAGCAAGGATTATCTACCCGAATTTTTCGCAGAAAACCGTGTTGAGGTTATTTCATCACTCCCCTATTATCAGGAATTTTTTACAGATAAACAACGTGGCAAGGGAGTGTTTTTCAAGAGTATAGAAAGCGCACGGTTGTTAAACAATCATGGGTTTGGGATAGCTGGGTCTGGCTTGCAGTTTAACCTTGTTTATAATCCGGTCGGGGCTTTTCTTCCTGCCTCCCAGCTAAGTTTGGAGCATGATTTCAAAATTGAATTAAACACCAAATTTGGACTCTCCTTCAATAATCTTTATACTATTACCAATATGCCTATTCACCGTTTCAAGGAAGACTTGCAACGTCGCAACGGTTTTGAAATGTATATGGAAAAACTGGTGAATGCCTTTAACCCATCGGCAGCTTTGGGCGTTATGTGCCGTTCTCTCATAAGTGTCGGGTACGACGGTAAGCTGTATGATTGCGATTTCAATCAGATGCTCGAAATGGAAGTATTTGCAGCCGAACCAATGACTGTTTTCAATTTCGATTATCAAAAACTTGTAAAACGTTCAATACTATTTGATGATCATTGCTTCGGTTGCACTGCCGGTGCAGGAAGCAGTTGCGGAGGGGTTACTTCGTAGCTGATGACTGATGTGACACACAGCATAGTGTGCCTTCTGTAATGAGAGAAACTGCACGCTTCTTAGATGCACTACGGTGCATCTCTACAATTCTGTAAAGATGCATAAAAGGTAGGTCGGTTGTAGCAACCGACCTGACAAAAATGATTTTACAACTATTCAATACACGGCGGCACAACCGACCTAACCCTACGAAGCTATAAGCCAAAAGCTATTAGCCATCATCTATCTTCCCCCCATGTACAAAAACAAGAAAATAGGTGTTATAATCCCTGCATATAACGAAGAAAGTTCGATTACCAGTGTTATCGGGGATATTCCCGATTGCGTTGATATCATTATCGTTGTCGATAATAATTCGAGTGATTCCACCGCTGAAAAAGCACGTGAGTCAGGTGCTGAGGTGGTATTCCAGCCACTGAGAGGATATGGGAATGCTTGTTTGAAGGGGATGGAACGTCTCACTGTAGAAAATGTAGATATTGTGGTTTTTCTGGATGGAGATTATAGCGACCATCCGGATGAGTTAATCCTTTTAGTAGAACCTATTATTTCCGGTAACTACAGCATGGTAATCGGCTCCCGCACCCTGGGAGATAAAGAAAAAGGTGCTATGCTCCCTCAGGCAATCTTTGGAAATTGGCTAGCCACTTTCCTTATTCGATTGCTGTGGGGATATTCGTTTACCGATTTAGGTCCTTTTAGGGCAATCACCGCGGATGCACTTGAATCTCTTAAAATGGTTGATACAAACTATGGCTGGACTGTAGAAATGCAGATTAAAGCAGCGCAGCACAAATTGCATTGTACGGAAATTCCGGTCAGCTATCGAAAAAGAATTGGTAAATCCAAAATCACAGGAACTATCAGCGGAACACTAAAGGCATCCTATAAGATACTGTGGACTATTTTTCGATATGCAATTCGGAAATAACTGTTACTCTCCTCCTCATTCCTCGCTTTATTTACCCCTGCACCAATTATCTTTGAAATTACTACCCCTATGTCCTACAAACCGCCTTACAATAAAGATATTTATCGCAAATATGGGAATCATGTAACTCTTACCCGCAGTTGTGTAACTTGTAACTTTAAGAAGAAACGTAATTTTGCACTATAATAATTCACTAACAC
>CALMMI010000496.1 GCA_937868245.1 uncultured Ignavibacteria bacterium
GTACATAGAAAATTGCACTCAGGTACATAGAAAATTGCACTCAGGTACATAGAAATTGTACTCAGATACATCGAAATTGTACTCAGGTACATCGAAATTGTATTTTGAAATGTAGCCTATTCCCAGTCTTTATTTAAGAAAAAAATAATCTTAGAGTGCCCTTTAGCATCTAAGACGATTTCGTGTTTGTTTAGCAATCCAAGAGCTTTTACAGTTTCAATTGCCTTCTCAGTATATTGTTTTACTTTCTTTTTTCGGCTTTCTTTCATCCATTTTTCAGCTAACAAATAGTAGAGCTTATCAAGATTTATTTCCGGTTCATATCTTTTGCTACTAAACTCTCTTAGGAGATAATCTCTTAATCTTAGTGCTGCATCAGATAGATTACTTGAACCGTACGCTATTATTGTTCTTCTTGTAATATCGTTAGGGTACAGTATAAATTTACTATCTATTTGTCTTCTAAAAATAGGGCTTAGAATAACGACAGTTTCCTCTTTTTTACTAAGTTCAACGTCTTCTTTGCTATATTCTGTTTTACTTATGTTGACGATATGTATGAGTTTTTGGAACTCTTCAATTTTTCTTTCGATCCTACCACCATCTGTTTTCTTTGTAGTTTCCACATAACTCAATAAAAATCTTTTATTGGCTAATTCGTTGAGAATCATCTTAACATTATCGACATCTTTACCGGATATTGTTTTACTTCCTTTATATTCTTGAGTAAGTTCGTAAAGAGTAAATGCTAATTTAGGGGCTGGTGTACTATCATCGTCTCCAAACTTGACAAGTTCGTAGTTAAGATTACCTGAATAGTATGATTCTTTATCAGGTTCGGATGTTTGGCTCCTTTCGTGAAGAAGTTTGCTAAAACAATCTGTTAGCTTGACTTCTGAAGGTGATAATTTAATACCTTCAACTACTTGAGTTACATCAAACCTAACATTATCAAGAATATTCTTTTTTGTTGATTCTTCTAAAGAATCAAAAATTGAGTTCTGGAATTTTGTATCTTTTTGCACTGTAACTTTTAATATTTGATCTGTTAGATGTCCAGCTCTTTTATACTTTCCTTTTGAAATTTGGTTCTTTGGATCCTCTTTAAAGGCTGTTTGAGCAACATATTTCAAAAAATCAAATCCTGCTACATCATTATGTAATTTAAGCAATTGAATAGCTTCTTCATCATTATAGTTAGTGCTTTTATTCTGTGCTTTAGCTTCTTCAAAAATACTTTTACTTTCTTCTTCTTTTCTTTCTAAAAAAGCAATAAAACCTGCAAGAAATCCTTTAGTACCATGTCGTTTACCCGTTTCATTATAGTATTCAACAATTAATTCTTCCATTTTGTTATTCACACGTTCTTTCATTTCTTGAAAGCTTTTTTCCCTTTCCACCATAAGGTCTGCAAGTGGAGGTTGAATATTTTTATTTTTACTACTCATATAGTTAAGTTTAATAAAAGAATGTATTAACAAGGAATGTTTAGGATGAATTAATCTGATATTCTACTTCTTAGGTATTGGATTAATAACGCCATTTTTCTTCTCGTATTTTTCAATAGCATCTACGAAAGCTTGATTTGTTATGTCTTTAATCAACAAGCGTTCCCAATAAGCGATAGCTTTAAGTTTTTCAAGTAAATCTTCATTTACAATAAAAGTAGCCCTGGTTTCATTTTCTTTTGTTCCTTCCTGAGAAGTTTTTGTGACTTCTCTGGTTGATGTTATTGGTCTTCCAACTTTTGTAGCTTCTGGTTGATCTCCTAACAAGGAATTAAGACCACCTGTAAAATTTTTCTTACTCATAATAGTAATATGTGTATGTTTGATAATATTAGTAATATATGTTTATTCTGTTTTCAGTATTTCCTTACACAAAGCGAGATAATCTTCTGCTCCATAGCTTTTAGGGTTATATCGAAATATATCTAAGCCTTGAGTAGGTGCTTCTGCTAAAGCTACGTTATCTCTAATTTTAGTTTGGAAAACATCATCTTTAAAATGAGTATGTATTGTAGCTACAACATCCCTGTTTAGTACTTTTCTATTGTCATACTGTGTAATAATTACTCCTCCAACCTTAAGATTCTTATTTAGTCTTTTTTTAATTTTTTCTATTACTTCAAGTAATTTTGTTAATCCTTGAAGAGCTAAATATTGAGATTGAAGGGGTATAAATATCAAATCTGATGCTGTAAATGCGTTTATAGTGAGCAAACCGAGCGATGGTGGACTATCTATAATAATGTAATCATAAGATGCTCTCAGAGGATCTAATAATTCGCGAAGTACAAATTCTCTTCCAGCTTCACCTGCAAGCTCAACTTCTGCTCCTGATAAATCTAATGTAGAGGGAATTAAATCGAGTCCCTTCAAGATTGTGATTGGTTCAAGGGGGTAATCGCCACGTATGGCACTATATATATTTCTTGACTTATCTCGTTGCCCTAAACTTTGACTTAAATTAGCTTGTGGATCTAAGTCAATTAGAAGAACTTTTTTTCCCAATTTATTAAGCCCTGCCCCAATGTTAATAGTGGAAGTTGTTTTACCAACACCACCTTTATGATTACTTAATGTTATTATTTTACTCATATTATTATGTTTACTGGACAAATGTAGTATGTCCGTATTATTTGTTAATTGGAATAACCCAAACTTATATATTAACTATTTCAGAGGGTTATTACTTGAAGTACAGTTTTTAATTACTCCCCTTCTTCCATTGTAATCCAGTAATACACTAACATCAGTGGCAGTTTCTCTACTCTTCAATACGTAGGTGTAGAGTTTGTTTAGTGCATCGAGTCCTTTACTTTTTATATCTGTTAATTCAGATTTAGTCAGGTCTTTTTCCACTATCTTTTTATTTGTAAACCATATACCTATTAGAGTATCAAGTATGCGTTCAATATCTCCGGCTTCAGAAATATTTGTTGGGTGTAATCGAAATGGTGTAGTTACTTCACGATTGAATTGTGCGCCTAATATTATAGGAACTTGTAATTCTTTAGCTGTTCTGTTCAAGTCTTGGCATATTACTTTGAGTTCTTCTTGACGTGAGTAATTTTTGTATCCATCCTTTGGAAGGTTCAGAAGTTGAAAGTAATCTATAAAGTAACCGCCGATATTTCCACTTTTATTAAGCATAGAGAGAGCTGTGTTCAATTCAGGTGCTGTGAAATCAATCCCTTTTACTTTGAGTCTCCCTGGAGTAATTATCTCATCAAAAAAAACTTTAACTTTATCTATAAAGTAATCTTTAGCATCGTCTTTTATAAATTGAGTTGAGCCTGTTTTGAAATAATTTTTTATTGCTCTTTGATTACTATAACTTTCAAGATCTTTATCTAAAAAAGAGTTTATGAAACGAATTAGAATTGCTTCTTGGCTCATTTCATAAGTGAAGAAATAGAATTCTTTATCAGGATAATTTTTAACAGAATTAAGTGTAAGGTTAATTAAAAAATCTGTTTTGCCATGCCCTGTTGCCCCTGCTATACCTGTCAAACCTCCAGAAGGCAAGAGTAATTCAGTGCCCTCGATAATATAACCTGAACGCAAATTATCAGAGTGTTGTGAATAATGTTTTTTTAAATCTTCAATAGAAGGTATTTCAGTAAGTTTTCCAAATATTGCTTTATTGTTACTTAGTCTTATCTGTTTACTTTGATTATCAAGTAATTCCAATAAAGCATCTATTTCACCTTTTTCATAGAGAGAAGATGCTTTTGAGAACATCTTTTTCAAATCATTGGCTTGAAACTCCTTTTCACTCAAAAATGTCAATCTTTCTATAGCTTGTGAAAAGCTGTCTTTAGTTATGCCAAGTATATTTATTGCTTCTAAGGAGAATAATTTATTTACATAGAGATCTCTATCTATAGCATTAGGAATTCTAACAGCTAAAGCAACTACTTCATCCAGCAAATTATCTATATCTTTACTTGAAGGGTCTTCGTTAGTAAAATCAAGTTTAGAAAAGTATTTATCAAGAATTGTATCGAGTAAATATGTATAATAGGGGATTGCTTTCTTAATCTCATTTTGAAAAGCTTCAACACCTGTTTCTTTAATAAAACGATCTGGATCTGTTTTACCACTTCCTATGTCAGGTAGATTTACTATGTAAACTCTGTTTACTCCAGCACTCAGTATTACTTCAATTGCCTTAGATATGTTTTGATTTGTTTTTACTGTTTTATCTGGCTCTGTGTCGAAACAGATGGTAAAACTCCGCGTTCCTCGTTTTATGGCATCTTTGATTTGCTCTTGATTAATACTACTACCACCTGTAGCCACAACATTATGGATACCTTTAATTGTTGCATGTAGGCTATCTAATTCTCCCTCTACGATTACAACATCTTTATTCTCATTAAAACCTGTTAAATTAAAAAATCCCCCTTCTCTATCAAGTCCTGTACTGTTTAGGTATTTTGGTGTAGCATTTCCGATAGTACGGAATTTAAATCCTTTTATAGTACTACCACTACGGTAGGGGATAGAGAGAATATGGGTATCACCAATAGCATTGTTCAGCTTTAAATAGTCTTCAATACTGCTTTGATGATAGCCTTTTTTATTTAGATAGGAAAAGAGCTTTTCTTGGCTGGGAATATAACCAAGTCCCATAGCTTTTACATCATCTAATGAGTAACCACGTTTGGCTAAGTAATTTTTTACTTCCTTTGCACCGGATGAATGTTCCAAACAGAAAACAAAGTAGTTATTACACTCTTCCATAAGAGTGATTTTATCTTTGTATTTCATATAACGATCTGAATCTATACCCAAGTTATGAGGTAGGTTAATTCCTGCTACTTCAGCTAATGTTTTGACAGAATCTACAAATCCTTTTCCATCACGCCTCATAACATAATCAATTAAGCTAATTACTTCACCTCCTTGTTCCAGTATCAAACCAAATGCTGATTTGTTTACGACCGTCTTATCAGCTCTTTGATGTAGTGAACCATTTAAATAAGTATTACTTCGCCAACCACCGGAAAAGCGTGTAAACCTGTGTTCAGGGAAGGCATTGTCGATATGATTAAATAATGTCGGATAGAGTTCATATTTAATCCAATCTGTAATATTACTCATATTATTCTGTTTATTATGATTAGGTATGTGTATTTCATCAAGCACTCTTAAGCCTCATTAGGGATTCCGATAGGGTAGGGGAGTACTGATATACATAGAGACGCTGTAATGCTAAATTACAACTATTATCAATATTACCAAAATTATTTTAGTTATTTAGTAAACAGTTAATTCAATTGCAAATGTTTGTCAAAACGATTGAAAAAGTTGTTCGGTAAAAGATACCACCCATTTCAGCGAAAGGTTATCACCTATTTCGGTGAAAATTAGTCCAAGACTCAGTCATAGAATAATTTTAATGTTGGAATCATGACATAATGTTCCAGGAGAGATATAAAAATGGAAGATTTTTGAAACTGGAGAATGCTTTATTATTGGACTATTGTACGACAGGACAGATTTCATCTATAAAAACAGTTGAGGCAAAGAAACTATTGCACTCCCAAGCCGTCGTAAAATCTGTTTCTTCATGTTTTTCCTACATACAATATTTTGATGCGTTTTACAATCGGAAAATTTATTCCAGAACAAATGCAGAGCAATTTTACCCTTGCTTTATGGGATTCAAAGCATCTTCTGCATCAAAATACCTTTCTTTTTTTCAATCAATCCTGAATCTAAAGCATTTTGTTCTCTTCAAGAAGCAAAATATCTTTCTATAATCTTAGAACAGACTAACTGGTATAGTATTCGATCTAAACAGCAAAGTTTGTCATCAGCATAAATGTAAAAGTTTGATGAAAAGTCCTAAAAGTTATCAGTTTCATCTTTTTTGCTTCGTTTTTTCTCCGTTTCCTTCTTATAATGCTCTGAAGTTCTACCAAAAATTAAGATTTTATGTGAAAGCTCCTCAAAAATACTTTGAAAACGGCTGTATTTTGACTTTTTTTCCACAAAACGTGTCGAAATGTTGCGAAAGTGTGCTGAAATGTTGCCAAAATGTAGTAGAAATGAGCGTATTTGAGCACCTGTTTTTGGTTAAATTTGACCAAAAGCGTAAAATTCATTTTTCATTTCAAAAAAAAGTGGCGAAATTTTGAAAATTTAAGCACAAAAAAACCGGTATTTGAAGCAAATCCAACTGTTCTGTTTAAGAATACTTTTTTTTCAAGTAGGGGAGAGTAGGAACTATTAATATTTTAGCACTTTTCTACTCTTATTCATACCGATTCTTTCCAGGAATAGCACTTTTCTATGCCTCCAACAGCAATTCACCCTAAAATATCAAACAAGATAACTTGTACTATAAGAGTTTTGGAGAACTTCATCCGTAATATCAAGAACATTTTATCTTTTCAAAACAGAAAAAGAATGAAAAGATATTGTTATCAAGGGGGAAATCCTTAAGTTCGCTGTCAGAAAAAGATAGTGCGTATTTTTATGCCGCGTTCTTGTCGAAAACCGCCAAATTTCAACAAGTGGGAACGAGTGTATAAGGATATGCCCCGTAGTGGGGCGTATTCCTTTCGCTCCCACACTGGTGCTTGGCGGTACCTCGATAAGGGCGTTTGGAAATACGCCTTTTTATGTTTGATGGGAACTTAATCACATATCGACAAGTATCATTGTCAATATATTTTCAAAAACCTTTAAAAATGAGTAATATTTGAGTAACGGACATGAATAGTTCTACCGTAATTTCGCATATAATCGAATTAGTGTGTATTATTTTATAATTTTCTTCTTATCCATGAGGTGTTTTTATGAAAAACTGCCTTTCTTACATTGCTTCGGTGTTGTTACTAATTGCTGCACCTCTCTTTGCCCAAAAGCCCGTTGTAGAATTGCCCGAACTCCAAGAATGGTACTCAGTATCAGGAACCGGTTCAGGAGTAAGTTACCTTCCCGGATTTAGTTCTGATGGTGGGATGAATGCAATTGCAGTTGCTGCACCAAATAGTCCAACATGGTATAACCGTTTTGCTTATGATACGGTTAATCAGTTCTCATGGTCACCTAATTATGGCTCTGAAGTCGTTAATCAGGCAGATTTTAATGGAGACGGAATTATAGATTATATGGATTTATACGGGAACGTGTATAAAGGAGTTGAGAAGAATCATCCACCAGAAAGAATCCCTGTAACTCAGTATAAGTTCGAGTTACTTTCGTCATTTCGTAAGGTATTAGATGTAAACCAAGATGGAAATGACGATATAATCATAAAAATAAAATCCAATGCACAAGATAACACTGATATATGTGTGATAATATTTGGTAATAAAGATATAACGAAAATGCAAATGATACCATTAGCGAGTAAAGACTTTAGATGGGATGTCCTTGTTGGTGCGTATATGAATCAAGACGGTAAAGCACGTATAGTAAGTTATCGAAATGACAACACGAGATGGGAAGGTTTTATTCTACAATCGGTAGATGTTAAAGGTGGACAGACTGGTGGAGATATAAAGATAGTACTCAATATCATGGATAGTTTTGGTAGTTATTTGTCACCAAATGAACAACCAAAGTACGAACAAATATATCCTTTTATTTACCAAAATAGAAAAAATAAGAGTAGTATCTCTCTTGGTATAATTCCGAATGGGTCGGGTACTACTCAATTTTACTCAATTGAGAATGACAAATTTATTTCCAAAAGAACTATAAAGAATGTTTTATTTGAACCTTTAAATCAAAGTATTGATAATGATTCAACTGATGACTGGATAGCTTCTGGAAATTTAATACAACAGAAAGGGTTTTATGTAGTTTATTCAGATAATCCTTCAGAAAAAGATTCTCTTCCAAAAATGAAATTTCCTATGAACTGTTCTGATGGACGTATTGCAAAGGCAATCGGCGATGTAACTGGAGATGGAATTGGTGATTTAGCAGAAAGTTCAAATGGATGTTTTACAATTTTTCAAGGTATAGACTGGCGTAAACTTTCCGCAGATGGAGAAGCAGGGAAATTAGACTTCTTACTTCATACAACTGAACCAAATCCAGTAAATAATGATGGAAAGTTCGTTCTTCCAATCAGCATTGAACGAAATGGAAACTATATGGTTTCTCTTTATGGTATAGATGGTAGGTACATTAGTGCGCTATTTAATGGCGAACTTCCTAAAGGAGAAATAAGACTTCCATTTGATGTAAAGGGGTTGAATATTAGTGCTGGAATGTACCTGATCCGTCTTTCAGATGGTAAGCATACACGCGAACACGCTATAATGGTTAGCCGTTAAAAAACAATGTTTCGGCAATAGTGAAATTATGAATTGCATTATTTCGGGAACATAATCTCTTCTCTCAAAGTATAAATACAAATTAATTTATTCATTCTCATTTTTCATAAGGAACATTATGAAAATCCTCCTCTGTCTTGCTTCGGTGTTGTTACTAATAGCTGCACCACTCCACGCTCAAAAGCCCGTAGTAGAATTGCCTGAACTCCAAGAATGGTATTCACTTTCTGAGGTTGGTGTAGGTATTAGTTATCTCCCAGGATTTAGTTCCGATGGGGGAATGAATGCTATTGCAGTTCATATCTCAGGTGATCCTACATGGTACAACCGTTTTCCATACGATACAGTTAATAAATTCTCATGGAGTAAAGACGGAACGTATTTAGTAGTTCAAGTTGACCTTAATGGTGACGGCATAATGGATTATGTAGATTCTCGTGGCTTTGTTTATAAAGGTATTACTAAAAATCAACCACCTGAAAAGGTAGCTATATCACAGCCAATTGAGCATTTAAATATGTCCCGAACTATTACAGGTGACTTTAATGGAGATGGATATGAAGATATAATTTCTGCAATCAAAACAGAATTGTCAGATGGCGGTAATGATATATTTATACTTTTATTAGGTAATAGTGATTTAACAAAAACGAAAAAGATAATTGTTAGTGAACCAATTAATAATAATGAATGTTTGATTGGAGCTTATGTAAATAAAGAAGGTAGTACAAGAATTCTTACATACCATTTAGATAGTAATCGTTGGGAGGGATTTGCATTATATTCTTTAGATTTTACAGGTGGACAAGTAAGTGGAGATATAAAAGTAACCCTTACTATACTTGATAGCTTTGGTACTTACTTAGTTCCAAATGAGCAACCCCAGTACGAAGAAATATTCACTTCTTTATATCATAGTCATAAGTATAAAGAAAATACATTGGTAGTTGAACGTTCAACAGGCGGAACAGCTACATATCGTATTGAAAATGACAAGCTGTTATTTGTTGAAAATGGATATTTGGCTTCCTCAAGTTTTAGTGGACTTACAGCAAGCGTAGATGGAGATGATAAAGAGGATTTTGTAAGCAGAGGGGCATTTACACGCAATGCAATTACTCGGCAGGGATATTTTATAATATCAGGCAATCCAGCTGATGGCGGATTTCCGCCAAGAGCTTTTTTTGCAGGAGAATGCGGAAATGGAACAGGTGAAAAGGTAATTGCAATAGGAGATGTTACAGGTGACGGTATAGGAGATATTGCTTTTTCAGGAGGTCAATATGGATGCTTACGCATCTATAAAGGTATAGATTGGAAAGTTTCTGTTCAGGAAGCGAACAGTATTAAATTTACTGTTCAAGCAACCGAACCAAATCCAATTGGATTAGCGCGCACCGCAATTCTTCCAATAACAATAGAAAGTAGTGGACACTATACACTTACACTCTCTGATGTAAGTGGCAAATCTATTACCGAACTCTTTTCAGGAGAACTGCCAATAGGAGAACAACGTTTGCCATTAGCATTAAAATCATATAACCTTTCTGGTGGCTTTTATTTGCTTCGTCTTTCTGATGGTAAAAACACCCGTGAACGCGGAATATTAATCACCAACCAACCATAAGAAAGAGAGAATTAAATGAAAACAATATTATATGCTCTTGCTATGAGCGTTATTTTCGCCATTCCTTCCATTGGACAAACACAAATGGAACCGCCTTCAGTAACATATCTTAATGGAACTACCATAGCTGATAGTTTATGGTCGGGAATACCGGGAGTGGGTAATATTCCGATTGGAACAGTAAATATCAATTTTAATGATACGAATGTCTATGCCCGTAAGCAGAAGAAATTTGCTTTGGGGTATCAATGGGGAATGGGTTTAGCCGGAATGAATCAACGGCTTGGAGTGAATACCATCAATAATTTTTTTGATTATACACCTTTTGCAGATGAGTTATACGCAACTTTACCGGCAGACAGTACACGTGAAATGGATATAACATGGGGTCGTGTATATTTTCTTAGTCATCATCCGACGATTTCAATGCAGTTTGATCCCGAAGCTCCTCTCTTTGCAGCAAACGGTTCGTTCACTCCGCGCACGGGTGATACAAGCGGAGCTACATTCGGATTTAAGTTTCGGGATATGACGGTCGGAAGTATTATCAGCAGTCCATCGGATGTAAATTTCAACCGTTATATTTTGAAGAAAGATAGCGTTGGAGGTGACACTGTAGGTGGGCGTATGGTATTGAAATATCCTGTTTCCACCGATAGGATTGTAAGTTTGGGAGACCATTCAACCGATTTAACAACACAACTCCTTAATGGTGAGAAATACTATTTAACATTAAATCTTCGACGGTTAGATTTCTTAGATTTATTGAGTAGTACGGATACTATACTTACAATTAAAGCTCCTTATTGGAAATTTCCTGTGCCGGATTCATCGTTTGAATATAATGCTGATTCTGCTAAATTCATTTGGCGACATTTTAATAATACACATCCTTCAACAATTCGGTTTGACAGTGTATTTATGCAAGTGAGTGGTACATTAGATACAATGCGCACAAGTAGAGGGTTGATGGACAACCACCTTACTGCTCATGTAGATAGCATATTTGTAATCCGTAAAAATATGCTGCCTCGTTGGACTTCTGCCGGAACTCATGATATTACAATTTCTGCGTTCTTTCGGACAGATAGGATGGGAACAGTTGACACAAGTAACCCTCGATTGCGAAATTTATACGGAGGTGGTTCATCTTTACAAATAGACTCACTCGGTATCGAAGTAAAATACTTTGGTCGCACAAATATAGCCATAGACTGGCTTCGTTTTGAAACACCCGATGCACGGGCGTTGTTTCGTGGCAATTTGGATAAGGAACTTGCCCAAGAACTTATGCTTGAACAGGAAATCTTAAAACGCCGTAATTCCATTACCAACAGAAAAGTTCGGATCAGTTCATTCTATCATTTTGACGAATGTGGCGGACTTCCTGCTTATTGGCGGGGGATACGGTATAATACAAAGATGCTTGAAGGGCTGAATACATCAGAAGGAGGAGCGGGAGGTGACTATATTAACGTTACAGGACAAAGTTTTTTTTGGGGTAATCCTCCCCATACAAATTTATTGGTTCACGTTCCATTCTCCCGTTATAGCGGTACTTGGGGTTATGACGCAGGTTGGGACGGAGGCTCTGCGGCAGATGGTACAGATTCTTACAGGTTATTAGACAGTGCTAATGGTATAGGTAATTATTCTGGTTCCGCCTATGAACTCTATTCATCAACAGGAGGAACGAATAATATAAATTACTCAATAAAATGGTGCTGCTCGACCAAAGGAATATGGGATCATTGGAATTTCAACGATACAAATCAGCCATATCGCGATTTTAATGCAAAATATGATGTATTGGCACAAGCATCTCACGGTCCCCTTATGCAATATGATATTGGTATGTATCTTATGTATCAATATAACCAAACAATGCTATACGGAACAAAACCGTGGTGGAGTAATTTTTGGGTATTGAGCGGTTGGACAACCGAATGGAATGCAACCCTTCAAAAGATGCAAATATACCGTTCTATGTATGACCGCCCACAGACAGGGGAAGAATATCGGGAAAATGCGTGGGTATCCCTTATACTTGGTACAAAGGGATTAATGTATGACAGATTTTATTATGGTCCTACATTAGTGAATATTAATGATACATCGGCATCAATGGGTTCGGACAGTACATACAGAAAAAATGAAAAAGCACGATATACGACTCCAGATAATTATGGTCATCTTGGCGTAACAGGGGGATATATTGGATTACCTGATAGTATCGTAAACGGAACAAATAACGGAGAAATACTATTACGCAGTGAAGCCGCAGGAAGTGATTGGCTACATAGAGGAGACTATTCACATATAGACCAATATTGTAATCTTGACTCTATTGCATCCCAACAGGGCGTAGATACGAATCATATATATCTTGGTAGGAAGTCGGTTCGTTTGGAGGTTCTGAAAATACATGACCGAATAGATATTATCGGAGACACACTCATGCGTCTTCAACTTATGGGGTGGCTTGGTAAAGGATACCGTACTCTTATCAGTGCAAGAAATAATGATACAAGTTATCTGACAAAATTTATCAAAATAGATTCAGGTATTATAAAAACTCGACCGTTTTGGCGAAGTTTTGCCGATGGATGGGATTCAACTTTTTGCGATATAACAGTTCTTAAGGATACTAATGTTTCAATGGATAATGTTTTTTATGTAGGAGTGGTAAATCGTCGTACTAACCCTTTGCTACGTTTAAGCGATACTACCGAACTTCAATTTTATCCAACAGTGGAGTTTGACAGCCTGACCTTAGGGAGTGATTCAGTTTGGCAGTCACGAAGGTATAAACAAGGCGGAGCGAGAGAAATTAGTGTTCCATTCAACTTCAATTTTCCTAACGGCTACGCTCTCCTCCATGTAAAAGAGCTTGGCGGCGGGATCGACACAATCATAGGACAAGATGTTCCACTCGTTGCAAACTTTCTCCCCGGCGAAGGCAAGATGTTTAGCGTGAAAATTTTACCTCCAGATACAACTTTAACAGGTGTATTAAGCTACACTAATCAACGAAAATTAGTTGGTTTTCCTATTCGCAGAGCAGATGGAACTGAATCAGACTCTATGTATTACCATTTAACGTACCACCGTTACGATTCAGCAACCTCACGCAATAAAGTCTATTACCGTAGGAGCAATAAGGTATGGGTAAATTCTTCAAGCGAAAACATCAAATGGCAATCCGAAATCCCACTTTCCAGTAAAGTAGCATTATCCAGATGTGTAAGCGATACAATCATGTCACTAAATTCCACGTATCCTTCCTTAGTAGTGAGATTTGACAGCACGGCATCAGTTAATAAAGTGTATATAGTCTATTCATGTGCAACCCCTACGCTATCCGACCCATGCTATTCAATGTTTTACGGCTTAAACAACAGGAAGATAATAGTAGAGAACATCCTCAGGGCGGAGGATAGCATCCAAACAGCGGATACTGCCAAACGTTTAGCAATTTTCAACGGTACGATGGGCGTCTATGGTACACCGATGATAAATGCTTCAGATAGCGGCAATTTCTACTGCTGGTCAGATTCCATTACAGGCATCTCAGCAGGTTGGAAACGCCCGAATGTTCGCATACTAAGCACTATTGAAACGATAGGCGCAGCACTCTTTGTCGACCCGGATAATCATAATCCTGCAACACAGCCGAGCAAGCATCCGAGTGTTAACAGTTACTCACGTTTGAGACTGAAAGAAAATGACTGCGCTTTGGTATGGGAACAGCATTTGTACGATAGTGCAGCTGTATTGAACAGTCATATTTTCTATACACGTCTGCACGTGGTCAATGATACCATTCATCATTTTTTGCCGCCGTATCTTCCAGTTCCAAATGGAGTTATATATGTAGATGCTAACAACACCGTTGCCAAACTGAACGGTGGCGAAACGACGTATGCAGACCCCACACTTCCAAGCGTATACCGTGAGCTGACCGACAGTATATCACCTGACAGCGGTACAATGATGATACAGAGGAACTATATTTTTGATTGTGCAGTATGGAATGCATTTGAAATGACTGGTAGTCCCGGGTATCCTCTTGGTTCGATTTATCGCCGTATATTATGGATAAAGGACACCAACGGATTGGCGGATAAATGGGGTTCTGACGGTTTGACCCGTATAACAAATGGCAGTTTGAGTTATCTTCTCGATGCTTCCATTTCACAGGGTAATTCAAATATAAGCACGGTTCCGACTCCGATTACCAATGAGAGTGATAGCTCGGTTGTTATAACATTTTCAGAAGTATCAGCTGTAAGTATTTTAGGCGTACCACCTACATATAGACTGTGGCAATTACAAAGCAGTATGTTTTTCGACGCGATAAATGCAGATTCAACCTTGTATTTGCAAGATAATCTTATAGCAAGTAAGACTAAAATTATAGATAATTATGCCTTATACGGTCAAACAGCAGCACTTCCCCGTGTAGAGAAACAATCGGACTGGCGCAGAAACCGCCGTGTCTATCAACGTCAAACCGATCCTGTCACCTATGGCATACAGACATCCCCGCGATATTTTCTAAAGCAAAGTGAGCAACCGAATCCATTGATATTTACTGGATTTAGCAACGGAGAGAGTAAATATATTCTTGAAAACCCTGTATTGAATTATCGTATTCTGAATTTACGACGTGTAAAAAAAACAGCAGAAGATGATACAGAAGAACAATTAGAATTTACAGATACCTTAAGAACGGGTTGGTTTACAGTCGGAGAAGCCGCAGAATTTTCGTTTCGTACAATTGGAGCAAATTCAGACTTGGTTACATCATTTGTGGAGCGCAGAAGCGATGGAGAGCTTTTCCCTGTTGAACTTCGACCATCGGATGATACAACTGCCTTAAAGACAGAAATAGAATTAGAACAAGGCGGCGACGAAGAGTATCGTTTTTTTGTAGTAAAAAGTAACGAAACTTCAATAATTCTTCCTCATTATAGAAATGAAATATTGCTCAGTGAAATTGAGACGATTACAGGTTTTGAAAAAGGAAACGGTCGCCAAGTAGTATTTTTAGGCAAAGAAAGAGGCGGTAATGCAGTAAGTGTCTATCCGAACCCTGCTCGTGATGAAGTAAATATTACAATTAAGGGAACGGAACGTTCAGAGGTGATTATTGTTTCTGCAATCGGAGGAGAGCAAACCCGTTTTGAAGCTGAAGGAGAAAAAACGGCGGTATTGAATACTTCTAACTTTTCTTCCGGTGTGTATGTGGCACGTGTCCGTAGAAAAGGCATGGTTGATGCAGTTGTTCCGTTCGTTGTAGTTCGGTAAGTATTCAAAAGCATTAACAATAAAACATCAAATATGAACACAGACGAACTATTAAAACAACTTCAAGACTGGACAAATAGAGTTCCACTAATTATTCTTGGTAGTGGAGCATCTATAATTTTTGGACTTCCGTCTATGTGGACACTTGGAGACCATATAAAAAAAAATATTTCTTTTACTGACTCAGATGACCAGAAACAGTTTGAAAATTTTAAATCGCTTTTTGATATAAATGGAGATTTAGAAGTAACTCTTTCAAAAATTCAATTAAGGCAAAATGTGTTGGATCAAATTGTTTTTAAAACTTGGGAATTAGTAAATAAATTTGACCTTGAAGCATACGAAAAGTTCATTGTAGATTCTATTGATTTTCCATTATCGAAATTGACAGAATATCTTCTTTCAACTACAAGTAAAAAATTATCAATTGTTACTACCAACTACGACCGATTAGCAGAATATGCAGCCAGTTTTTCAAAAGCAATTATCTGTACTGGCTATTCTCAAAGTTTTATAGGTCATTTTTCAAATGCCATACATCAAAACCCTTTGACAACAATAAAAGGTTATAGTGGGCAAGTTAATATTTGGAAAGTTCATGGTTCGTTAGATTGGTTTAAAACAAATAATGATGAGAATATACAATTACCTTTACGTCATAACATTCCAAGTAATTGTAAACCATCAATTGTAACACCCGGTCTAAGTAAATACTTTGAAACACATAATGAACCTTACAGAACAATATTCGCTCAAGCTGACTCTGAAATAGAAACTGCAAATGGTTTTTTATGTATCGGCTATGGATTTAATGATATTCATGTTCAGCCAAAACTGATTGAAAAAATAAAATCCAAGCCAATCATTATTATTACAAAAGAACTAACCCCCAAAACAAAGCAATCTATTCTTTCAGGTAATTGTAAACAGTACATTATGATGGAAGAGGTTAATGGAACTGATACAAAAATTTATTCCTCGAGCTTTGGCGAACATATAATACCTAATGTAAGTTACTGGACATTAGCAGAGTATTTAAAATTAATAATCTTATAAAAATATATATGGCAATATTTAAGTTTGAAGTAACTACATCAATCGGATCTGTATTTAGTGTTGACACATCTACAATCTTAGTTAAAATAGATGAGCTTGAAAAATTAAGAAAACTTCAGGTAAACCATTTGGTTGCAGTGAAAAGTTCAAAAGCAGGACAACATCTAATTGGAATTATCAATCGAATTACGAGAAAAATTACGGGTGAAACTAATCCTGTTAATGATGATTTAGGTTTAAACGGTTTCTTACTCACTGAAAATATTTTACGTGTTAATCTAATAGGGACTTTGATTGATAAATATGGACAAACAGAAAATGTATTCAAAAGAACACTTGATACAGTTCCCGAAATTGAAGCACCATGCTTTCCTATTGATGGGGAAAATATTACAAAGTTTATGCAAACAATTTCGACTCAGGCAAATTACGATATTCCTCTATCAATTGGAAAATATTCAATTGATGAAAACGCAGAGGCATTTTTAGATGGTGATAAACTCTTTCAAAGACATGCAGTAATTGTAGGCAGTACAGGTTCGGGAAAATCTTGGTGTGTAGCAAAATTAATAGAACAAATTGCTAAACTGCCAATGGCGAATTGTATTCTTTTTGATATTCATGGAGAATATAGTGGTATAGATTTCAAGGCAGATGGAATTCAACATTTAAGAATAGCTAATCCTTCTGATTTAGGAAAAACAAGGAATCTTGAAAACAATGTTTTAATGCTTCCATATTGGCTATTAACATACGAAGAAATGTTAGCCATGTTACTCGACAGAAGTGACAGTAATGCACCGAATCAAGCAATGGTATTTTCAAGAACTGTTTTTAATGAAAAAGTTAACTTTTTAAATTCAATCGGAGACACTTCTTTCAAAGATAGCATTACAATAGACAGTCCAATTCCTTATTCTTTAGAAAATATTCTAAATGAATTAAAAAGATTAGATAATGAGCAAGTTGCAGGTTCAACAACAGCAGGAAAAGCCGGAGATTTTAAAGGAAAACTATCTCGTTTTATTCAACGGTTAGAAGCTAAAAGCCAAGATAAACGTTTGGGTTTTATGTTCCAAATCTCGGAAGATGAATTACATATTGACTGGATGAATAAACTTTGCAATAGTTTGATGCAAGGTTCAAACGGAAATTCAAAAAAAGCAGGTGTAAAAGTCATTGACTTTTCAGAAGTTCCTTCCGACATTTTACCCCTTGTAATTGGCTTAGTCGCAAGAATTGTTTTTACAGTTCAACAATGGACAGCAACTAACAAAAGACATCCTATATGTCTTCTATGTGATGAAGCACATCTTTATATACCTGAAAGAACAAATCAAGATGCAGCCGCTGAACTTGGGCTAAAAAACTTTGAACGGATTGCAAAAGAAGGTAGAAAATATGGTGTAAGTCTTACTGTTATTAGTCAACGCCCGGCTGAAGTAAATAGAACAGTTTTAAGTCAGTGCAATAATTTTATTTCATTACGACTCACAAACGCAGAAGACCAAGCTGTGATTAAAAAACTTCTTCCTGATAATTTAGCAGGATTAACAGATGTTTTACCAATTCTTGACATTGGGGAAGCATTAATTGTTGGGGATGCTTCTCTTTTGCCGTCAAGGGTTATTATTGATAAACCTACAATAAAACCTCATAGTGCAACGGTTCAATTTTGGAAAGAGTGGAGCAATAAAGATGCAGAACAAGATATTCCAACAGCAGTCTCAGGACTTCGTAAACAATCAAAAACATAAATTCAAAAAAGAAAGCCGCAGCGACTGCCACGCTTTACTGATTCTTGAGTGGCTGAGTTTATATAAGTTTAGCCACATTTGGTTTTAGTAATAGCTATATTTTATAAAAATTTACCACAAAAGCATGAAAGATTGCCACAAAACTATGCAAAAGTGCCACAAAGATATTTGAGCTTATGCAAAAGTGCCACAAAATCAGTATAAATCATTCGTTTTTATGATGTTTCTTGACATTCGACAAAAAAAAATATCAACTCTTGTGCAATCGAGCAGTAAAAACACAAAAATTGCCTGTATCAAACTCAATTTTATTAGTATGATAGGTTATAGTGGTATCCTTTGACCGAAACGAGTGGTAACCTTTGACCAAAGGAATGAAATTATCAGTGAACCGAGTTAAAAATGTAAGTCAGGATTGAAGGTCTTATTGAAAGCTGCCGGAGACCTTCAGATAGAACGATTATTTCCTCTATTTCGTAGTCATCCGAATAGTTGAAGATGGATTTTCTCTTGAAATTGAATCGGAAAAGTCAAGAAATTGCCAAAAAGAAATATATCACAAATTTAAGTTGGGGAACAGAATATTCAAACATGCTGAAATATCGGTAAAAACACCTATTTTTCGCCCTAAATCCTTATAGAAAACACCTTATCTTTGCATATAGGGCAAAAAACACCTAATTTCCAAGGCAAAAAAACGCACTTTTTACGTCCAAAACCTCACTTTTTTAAGGTTTGGTTATAAATAACCAAAGTCATCGAGGTGCAAAACACGAGTTTGACAGATGCAAACCACACGCAGGACTCACGCACGACCGATGCACAACCGACGCAAAACACACACAGCAAGTTATAAACACACTATTTTACATCAAAAAACACCGAGATAGATAATATTTCGACCAGGGAACAAAAATGTAGTTCAGATTTACTTCAAACATCAGTATTTGTGTACGAAAAAGCATCAGGGAAGTAGAAAATGAACCGAGATTGCACCAATTTTCATTCAAGTTGAATTTTTCATGCTGTATGATTTTCAAATTCTGTTCAAAATTGGCTTGCGGGAGAACCGGGATTGAACTTGAAAGATTGAAGTTGAAGAAAAAGTTGCTTCTTGTTGTTTGGGGAAGCAGAAATTGAACGGAGATAACACCAATTTTCATGTAAGTTACATCTTCATGGTATAAAATTTTCAAATTCTGTTCAAAATAAATTGCGGGAGCATCAGGATCGAACTTGAGAGATTGAAGTTGAAGAAAAAGTTGCTTCTTGTTGTTTGGGGAATCGAGTTTAACACACAAGAACGGACATTTTGATGAAATGGACTACGTGAAAAACTTCAAACCGGTAAATTTTAACATCAAACACACTGAATTTTGGTTGATTGGAAAGTGTCAAACAATTTTCGAGTAAATAAACAGCAAATCGGATTTCATTTTTCAGAGATTAACGAAGTAATCAACTGCTTACACCAAAACAACGATATTTAGACATGAGATTTTTTTCCTTGACTGTATCTGGAGCATATTTGATGCCGGGGAACAGAAGATTCTTTATGAGGTGTTTCAAAAACATAGATAGAAACGATTTATCATTATATACTTCTTATGAGATTTAAAAAATCTTCCAACTTATACGCTCCATCAACTGTCCGCCTCTCGTACACCATAAAGTAACGGTAATTATTTCCGGCTTTACTTACCCAAAGCCCACCAAGTCTTATCTTTTGTTCTGCATCTAAGTGATCACCTTTTGTTTCTAAGATTATAGTTTTACCGCTTTTGGTCTGAATAATAAAATCAGGATAATGATTTATAAATCCATTAATTCTAAATCCTTTTCGTTCAATGTTTCTTGTCCAAAAGGCAACATTATTCATATTACCTATTTCGTTGATAACCCGCTCTTCAAACCCGTTCATACTTCCTTCTTTTTCATACAGGGATTTAGTAATGTCTTTTGCAGTGTCTCCGGGTGAAATGGTTTTTGGTAATTCAAACGACGGCTTAATAAATACCTTATCTGTATCTAAAAAATCTTTGAATTTCTTTTCCGCATAGACTTCTGAAAGTGACCTAATTTTATATTTGATTTTATCCGTGTATGTGTATTCGTTAATGGCAAGGTCGTTGAATTGTCCATCCGTAAAATCTTCTAAAATTCGGTTGATATATTTTTCAATCTCTTTATCAGGTATCGGGTACATATTCCCTATAATGCTCATTATTCGATTTGTAAAGTTTTTAACCCTACTGCCTTTTCTTGAAGGGTCAAGTATATAGGTAAGTACAGTATCTTTTGCCGTACCGTCGATTCTTATAAAGGTCGGTGTATGCTCCTTTTTTGTTTCGTCTAAATCTACTTTGTAAAGTTCAGATGTTATACTGTCAAACGCTATGTTTGTATCTGACTTGCTCAAAGCAAACCCTTCTAAGAGATTTACGTTTTCCAATAATGTTTCTTCTTCACCTTGACCAAATAAATCATTGGAAGGAATATTCAAATAGAACTGAGGCAGCTTTATTTGCCCTGCTTGTTCTTTGAATATATCCTTAATACTGTATGTTTTCACAAGCTGTTGTAGTTCGTTGGGTAAAATTACTGTATTGTTTGCTTCTATTTCTGCAACAATCCTTTCAAATGCCAAGTTTTGCTGAATTGCTGATTCTTCAATGGTCAAGACTGAAGTGCTTTGAGAAGATGCCCCCGGTTGAACAGAAATCCTTGATATATCAATATCGGAAGTAATATCTTCCACATTATCAGTTTCTGTATTGAATGCAGTAATCTGAAGGAATGATTCTTGTTTCTT
>CALMMI010000497.1 GCA_937868245.1 uncultured Ignavibacteria bacterium
CCAAGCCTGTGTTGGTTTCACAATACAAAAGAACATCTACGGGAGGGGGGGGAGTGGGTACTCAAGCTGTCAGCGATCCGTTTATGATGATTATTCCTCCTAAAGAGCAATTTATGCTTTCGTACCGTTGCATTAATGCTCAAGCTCGGGGTGGAAATTCCAGAACTCCTGTTTATTCCCAGCAATATATCATTATTGTAGCACCTCGAACTGCTGTTTCCGATATTACATTTGATGAATTCCCGGTATCGTCCGCAAATTTTCAACCCATACTCGGCTCACAATATATGGTTGCAACACTAAGTGTTGCTGATGGAACTCATTCATTAAGGGCAAGCGAACCTTTCGGCATTTATGTTTTTGGATATGGGCAGGTTAACTCGTATGGTTATGTTGGAGGCATGAGCTTCAGAGAATTCGACTATCAGGAGCCGGAAATATTTACAAGCCCTGATTGTTTCAAAGTACGCGGCGTAGCTATTGATACTCATCGAACAGACTCACGGCTTGAAAGTGTAACAGCTCCACTCACATTACAAAAGAACACATCAATTACAGTAGAACCTTTCAATCTTTATGCCGATTCAGTGCATTTCACGGCTTCTCTTGTCGATGTTTTCGAGGATGGCGAGTGTACAATTCTTGCTGAAGATTCAATCGGCTTCATAACATCTAAAAGACTATTAATCCCCGGCTTTACTCTTCGTTCCTCTGCTCAATTACCAAACGGACAATTACCTGAACTTACTACCGACGGTCCTCTTAAACGGACGTATTGTTTTCCTGTAACAATTACAAACTATGGTTTGTATCCTCAGGTTATTGATTCATCATCCTTTTCAAGCAACACAGGTCTTTTTTCAGTTTCTACCATATTACCTGTAACCATTGCACCAAATTCTTCGGTCGATATTACCGTTTGTTTTTATACTGATCATTTTGGAATTTACACCGACACTCTTTCAATAGGTAATAATTGTGTTACCAGACCAATTACTTCGATTGTATTAACTGCAATACCCGATAAAATTCCACCTGTTATTACTGTTAGCAATTCGCCTTGCCCTGTCCCTGTAGAAATTTCAATCAGCGAATCTTTGCCATCCGACTTGGGAATTAAAAGTTTAACGTTCATAGATTCACTTACTAAAAATGTAACGGTAACTTCATCGCCGGGTAAAGGATATCAGTCATTAGATATGGTGATAAACCCAACAAGTACGGATGAAGATGCTTTCTTTGCTTTTGTAGTGGTTGATTCTGCAGGAAATGTAAGCACTATTCGAGACACAATTCCGGGCTTTACATTGAGTATCAATATGCCAAATGCACCAAACTATAACTTGGATTTTGGTGAAACAATCTTGCGTGTATTAAATTGTAAAGAAGTAGAACTAGAAAATTACGGACAATTCACTTTGGATTTCGGACACCCCGGATTATCCCAAAACAGAATATTCTCAATTCCTCCGAGCCAGCAATCTCAGTTGCTAATTCATCCAAAAGAAAAACGCACAGTCAGTTTTTGTTATGCACCTGTGAAAGTAAATGATTTGGATGTAATCGAAACCGACACTTTGTTATTCCATTTTGGCTGTATGACGAAATCACTTATTTTGAAGGGAATTTCTGTACCGGCGATACAAACCGTTACATCCGGGTGTGATATCCCTGTAAAAATAATTTCCTTGGAATTACCGGAGTCGTATGGATTGCCTGCAAATTATATTAGCCAAAACATACCCAACCCAACATCAAATACTACGAATATTTCATTTATGTTTACCGAACAAACTAAGGCTTCGATTATATTGTATGATGCAATTGGCAATCCGGTAGTAACCCTTGCATCCGGCGATTTTGCACGAGGTGTTTATGAAATTACCGTTGACCTTTCCAAATATTCAAACGGGGTTTATTATTACCAGCTTCAAACACCCAAGGAACGGATAACAAATATTCTGTCTGTAATGCATTAATCTTTATCTGTAGTTGAATCATTCAAAAAATAGTTACATAACGTGATAATCGAATCTGATATGATACAAGTTGAGAATCTTTGGAAAAGTTTTGGAAAAAATGAAATTTTGAAAGGAATAAACTGGCAGCAGCGCAAAGGTGAACTTGCCGTAATTATCGGTCCGAGCGGCTGCGGTAAAAGTACTTTTCTGCGTTGTTTGAACCAACTTGAGTCATTCGATGTAGGAAAAATAAATATTGCCGGAATTTCACTTGAGCATACCAAAGACCGTAAACACACCAAAGATGAACGTCAGCAAATACTACAGCTTCGCCGTAGAATAGGGATGGTGTTTCAAAGTTTCAATTTATTCCCGCATCTTACCGCTATTGAAAACATAACAGTTGCTCCGATGACAATTAAAAACAAGTCGAAGGAGGAAGCGTATGAATTTGGTATGGAACTACTACGGAAGGTTGGTCTTTCGGGACACAGTGATCATTATCCATCTCAACTTTCAGGCGGGCAGAGTCAAAGAGTGGCAATCGCCCGTGCACTTGCAATGGAACCGGAGGTAATGCTTTTCGATGAACCAACCTCTGCACTCGACCCGCAACTTGTAGATGAAGTTTTGAGTGTTATGAAAAACCTGGCTGACGAAGGAATGACAATGGTGGTTGT
>CALMMI010000498.1 GCA_937868245.1 uncultured Ignavibacteria bacterium
AGCATCCTGGGAGGATAGAAGCGATGCTGCCATGATGTACTGGACCAAAGATGTAGTAATCGACCCGCAAGACCCTACACAAAATACCTGGTATGCAAGTGTGTATAGTGCTTACGACCCTGATGGCATTAAAAAGGGTGCAGGAGGCCTCTACAGAACCAAGGACAGAGGCATCACATGGACGAAAATTGTTGCATTAGACAGAGTAAACTCCTGTACCGTAAATCCGCTTGTACCTGATGAAATGTATGTAACTACAGAGTCGGATGGTCTTTGGTACACAAGCAATTTGAGCGATGAAGCTCCCGCATTTGCAGAAGTGTTCGATTACCCGTTTCGTGAGCCTGAGCGTGTTTTCTTTAACCCTTATAAGACAAGTGAAGTATGGGTAACAAGTTATGGCAATGGTATTAAAATGGCACTCGGAGTTCAACCGGTAGCACCGAACGAACCTATTCTTGTATCTCCGGAGAGCGATACAACCAATGTTCCCTTATCCCGTTATTTGTTCTGGAATGGCTCTGCGGTGGCTACTAAATACAGAGTTCAACTGTCAACTAAGGATGATTTTACAGGAATTATTAAAGACACGGTAGTAACAACTCCTTATTACAAGTATTATGGTTTGGCAGAAACAACTACATATTATTGGAGAGTTTCTGCATCAAATATTGTTGGTACAAGTCCTTGGAGTGAAGAATGGAATTTCACAACACTTGAAAATCCTCAAATACCTGATAAACCTGTTTTGTTAGCTCCTGCTAATGACACAACAAAAGTGAAAGAGAGCAGTGCTTTAGTGTGGTACTCCGCACCTGGGGCGGAGAAATATAGAGTGCAACTTTCACAGGTGAACACATTTGCTTCAACAATTATCGATCAGGCTGATATTAAGGATACTTCCACCTTTTTCAACGGTCTTGCTCTTAAAACCAAGTATTATTGGAGAGTAAGCGCAACCAATGAAATCGGTACAAGCCCGTGGAGCGATGTATGGAGCTTTACCACCCGTGACATCGAAGGAGTTGAAGACGGTGATGCTATACCCGGTTTATGGATTGACTGTACACCAAACCCGGTCGCAAGTGATGCAGTACTTTCATTTTCAGTCGTAAAATCGGGGAATGTTCGTATTAGCATTGTTTCAAGTGTTGGCAAGAAAGTATCTATGTTGGTAAATGAATGGAAATCAACTGGTGATTATTCAATCAAAGCCAATCTAACGATTCCACAAGGTTCATACTTCATTAGATTGCAGACAGAATCCGGTTCAATAACAAAAGAATTGCAAATTATACGATAATTAGCGCAATAAACAGGGTAGCCCGTGAATTACAATCATGGGCTACCTGTTAGCTTCCATATTTAATTAAATTGAAATTGATAAACCTGCTCATGAAGAAAGTTAGAGCAGGATTTACGGGAATCAATGACCAATCGCCTATTCACGCCAGGTCCGACTACTATACCTCCCTTTGTCCAAAAAGCAATGGCTCAGCCGCTTATGTATCATAAGAGCGCGGAGTTCCGTGAATTGATGCGTAATATCTTGGATAATTTGCAATATGTTTTTTGTACAAATGAAATAGTATTACCAATTGCCTGTTCAGCAACAGGTGCAGCGGAAGCGGTAGTCTCCAATCTTCATTCTCATGGGGAAAAGGTACTCGTGTTGAACAACGGGCGTTTCGCCCAACGTTGGCGTGATATGTTGGAGTTGTTTGGAATAGTGGTTATTAATGAAGAAATTGAATGGGGTGATGCACCATCAGTAGAACAGGTTGCAGCTCTACTTGAAGTACATAATGACATAAAGGCTGTATGGATTGTCCATTGTGAAACATCTACCGGAACAGTGGCAAATATTAAAGAACTGGCAGTAACAATACGAGCTAATAGTGATGCATTGATTTGTGTTGACGGTGTTTCGAGTGTAGGCGCCTTGGAATGCAAGATGGATGAATGGGGGATAGATGCGTTGATTTGTGGTTCGCAAAAAGCTTTAATGACCCCGCCGGGACTAGGGGTTGTATCTTTAAGCCGGAAAGCATGGAAGGTAGTAGAAGCAAAAAAATCTTCATCATTTTACTTCGATTTATGCCGTTTACGAACAGCAGCTGAAAAAAATCTGGGTGTCTTTACTCCTGCAGTAAGTTTGTTAATGGGTTTGGAATCAGCCCTGCATTTTATTAAAACAGAAGGACTTGATAAGGTGATAAAAAGACATACTGATGTTGCAAACACAGTGCGTGAAGGTGTTAAAGAATTGGGATTGAAACTAATATCACGATTTCCGTCGGATTCATTAACCGTTGTGAAGGTAAAAAATGCCGATGACGTTATTGCCCGCCTTCGTAAAGAATATGGAATAATTGTAGCCGGGGGGCAAGATGATTTCTCAGGAAAAGTAATGAGGATTGGGCATTTAGGGTATGTTTCTCAGGAAGATGCAAGTTATTTTTTGGACGTATTAGATCAGATACTACACAACAATTCAATAGTTAATAAAAAATGAAGGTACTCCTCGCAACGAATAACAAACATAAAATTTCGGAAATGCAGTCGATTCTTACAACTGTTTTTGGTGATGGTTTAGAAATCGTAACTCCTGCAGATATTCTGGAAGTGCCTTTAGAGGTTGAAGAAACAGGTGCAACCCTCGAAGAAAATGCATATTTGAAGGCTATTGCATTGTTCTCTACAACAGGAATACCGGCAATAGCAGACGATACAGGCTTGGAAGTTCATGAATTAAACAATCAGCCCGGGGTTACCTCGGCACGATATTCGGGTGAGCATGGTAACGATGCAGCCAACAGACAAAAAGTGCTTACCGAATTATCGGGTAATTTGAATCGAAATGCGCAGTTCAGAACTGTTATTTGTTTTCACGACGGGGTTCGTACATTATTCGCTGAAGGTGTATGCAAAGGTGAAATCCTTGTTGAGGAAAAAGGGGATAAAGGTTTCGGGTACGATTCTATCTTTGTGCCGCTAGGTTCTCGTCATTCATTTGCCGAGATGTCTGCATCAGAAAAAAACGCTATAAGTCATCGTGGGCTGGCACTTCAAGAATTGGTTCGGGTATTCAATGGATATGATAATGCAGAGTAAAAAATTCTTTGATGATTTGATAGCAGGGAAAGAACTAAGTTCAGCAAATATAGTGCTATGCTTTGCTGCAACATCAGGATGTGTAAATAGAATGAAGGAATTGCAGAAATCAATTAAAGTTGGTTTGGAGCAGAAAATAGTAACTGAAAAGGAATTTTACGAAGCGTTGTTACAGATTTATTTATTTGCAGGGTTTCCGGCAGCA
>CALMMI010000499.1 GCA_937868245.1 uncultured Ignavibacteria bacterium
AGCCGGCAGCACCAATTCTTTGTACATCAACAATTTCTGCAGCCACTTTTATTAACTTGGTAGGCGTATGCGTTACTGTTGCCGCCAGTTCAACTGCACCATTATTTGAAATTTTAGTGGTTTGAGCACCAAATGTGGTTCTTTTGCCTAAACAAGGATTGCAAAAACAGTATGGAACAGCTGTACAGGTGTCTTTTGAAGCTTTGTTAAAAGAGTTGGTTGCATCTGTAATTTCAGCACCGATGCAAATATTGGTGAGGTTAGTGCCGGTTAATGTACCTGTGATTATTTTGGAGGCTCCGCTCAAAATCAATGTACCTATAATTGGTGTAAAAGTACCTAATACAGCGCCCGAAGGAGTGCTGCTTGTGATCGCTACATTGGTTAATTTTGCAGTGGTTGCATTAACATTGGTAATTTTTAATACAAATGAATACGATCCGGAATTACTGATGCAGCTTACTTTAATACTGTCAATCCTGATCACGTATTGAGCATCTAACGTAAATGTGCTTACACCACTGCTTCTTTCAGCGGCTCCGATATTTTTACCTTTTGTATTTAATGCCTGTACATACCAGCCATAACTGCTTGTTTTGTCAATAGCCCAGGCGGTAGAAATGTCACCGGGTGTTGCAATTAACTGCGTTTGATTGGTAACTTCTTTTTCAAAAATAGGAGAACTTGTTTTCATCGCATCTGACGGCGATTGCCCTTGCCTTATTTCAATTACACTTACTTTATAAATCACATCTTCTCCGGTTTTTGGAACCAGCGGCGTCCATTTAAATACAAGTGGTTTTTTTACATCTTGTTTATTCAGGATGAAGCCGTTTTTGGGTGATAGGGGCTCCGGTGACTGGAATTTTTTATCTGTTTGTGCTGTGATAATCTGACAGAAGAAAAACAGCAAACAAAGTATACTTGTTATTTTTTTCATTTTAGTAATGTTTTATTTTAAAAAAAATGTTAATAATCATTTGTTTTTGTTAATTTGTAAACATATTTAAACGGTTACTTTTAACGGTAATAGTTGTAAACCAAAACTTATTCAATTAATTATGTACTGTTAAACATGTTCATTTTGGCCCGATTAATTTGCATGGAGGTAAACTGCTGATTCATATTCATAGATTTTGGTTAATAGATAACATGATTGAATAATGTAATTATGTGCAAACAAAACTAATGTGGGTATAAAACTGAGGCAATGGTTAATCAGCTATTAATTGGAAGTAAACAACTGTAATTAATGGGTTGTTTATTTTTAAAATACCGTTAATTAACGGTAATGAAGCAGAAAGGGCAAAAGTAATTTGCAGGTATAAAATTTCCTTTAAGAGCGTATATACTTAACTAAACAAATTTTATCATTAACGTTTAATTTTTATTTTTTATGAAAAGTTTTCTCCTTCTTTTTTGTGTTGCTGTGTTTGCCCTTGTATCTTGCAGCGATTCGACCAGTACAAATTCTACTGATGCAAGAACTGCAATCGTTGGAACTTGGAATGTTAAATATACATCCGGTGGATCAGCGGATCAAACTATGACGTTTAGTGTTTCCGGTGATAGTGTTATTACGTATGGTGTTGGCACTAAAGCTACATTTAATGGCAATAATGTAAAATTCGCGAATGAGTCATCCGGAATAACACAAAGTTATGATATATCATTTTCAGATAATAATAATTTTGCAGGGTCATTTACTACAAGTGCATCAGGATTTCCAGCAACTACTATAGCAGTAACGGGAGTCCGTAAGTAATTGCTTGTAGGTAAAAGTGTATCGACAAAAATTTGTGATAATTAATGCAAGGTTCAATATTGTTCTTGCTTAGATTAACAAAACAAATCAAAAGAAGGTAAGCCGTTATGGATTACCTTCTTTGTTTTTAAAGATATAGTGAAGCGAAATATTCAGTTACAGATTAGTATTACACCAGTATTGAACTGATTAAAACTAAATTAATCGATTGGTTGCTCTTTACAACAGAGTATAACATTTAATAAATCATCATGATAAACGAACCTGAAAAAACTGAGTTCTGGGAAGCAAACTTTATTGAAAAACAAGAAATGTGGGGCTTCGAGCCATCCGTTTCGGCTGTACTCACAAACGATTTCTTTGTCCGGAAATCTGTAAAAAATATTCTTATTCCCGGGGTTGGCTATGGGAGAAATGCACAAATTTTTAGAGACAACGGGATAACAGTAACAGGCATAGAAATCTCAAAAACCGCAATTGAAATGGCAAGAAAGCATTATGGAACAGATATGACTATCTATCATGGCTCTGTAACGGATATGCCTTTTGATACCAGCCGGTACGACGGAATATTCTGCTATGCCTTGATTCATTTATTGGACTCCTGTGAAAGAAAGAAGCTAATCCGTGATTGCTATAATCAACTTACGGAAGGCGGCACCATGGTTTTTACTGTCATTTCGAAAGAAGCTGCTACCTATGGTAAAGGCAAATTTATCAGTAAGGATCGGTATGAGATATTCGAGGGAGTGAAAATGTATTTTTATGACAGGGAATCAATCCAGGAAGAGTTTGGGAAAGCAGGATTATTCGAAATCACAGAAGTTACGGAGAGTTTTCCATTCTTTCTAATTAAATGTAAAAAAGACTAATCGGAGTGGTTAGCTTTTTTAAAAATATTTTGTTTGAAATTGAGTATTAAAAAAACTACTCAGTGTCACGTAAAACACAATCTGTATAATTAAAGCAACCTATTCTTTAGTAATTACTTCAAGAAGATTTCGTGCTTCTTGAAATACAGTTATATGTCCGTTTTTTTATTACGAGAGTATTTATTGGAAAAATATGGATTGCAGTATTGAGTTTGAAACTGCGATTTTTTTGCAAATAACTTCATGTGGTGATAGGAAGTTTGGCTATTTTTGAGAAAATAGAAAATGAATTTCTTTTCAGTATCAATTTCTCTGTATGAAAAACCTTTTACTTGTATTCAGCGTAGCATTACTTGCCCTTATATCGTGCGGTTCTTCAACTACACCTACCAATAACACTAATACCACCGATGCCAAAACCGAGCTTTTAGGAACATGGGATATGGATTTTACCGACCTAGTTCCTGATGGACCATATTCGCTCCTTGTTTCGGGTGATACTGTGTATCTGAACGGGATGATGACTGTCAGTGTTTTTAACGGGAACAAGGTGAAGTTTACCCAAGGTAGCCTCGCAGACGATGTTTATGCCATTTTCGATTTAACAATGACCGATAAGGATAACTTTAACGGCATTTATACATTTTCGGATTCGGGAGCTGCTGGTCAACGCTCTACAACAGTAAAAGCTACTCGTAAATCTCAAACAGTATCACAAAGTGTGCAGTGTAGCGGAACGACGAAGAAGGGCTTGCGGTGTAAAAATATGACGTTGAATGCGAATGGGCGATGCTATTTGCATCAGTAAGGAAAGTCAATAATCAACTTAACTTTTATCAATATTATAGAACGCTATGGACTTAATCGATACCTTACGTGGAATAGGGCAAAAAATTGAAAGATTGCGCCCTAATATTCAAACAGAAGAAGCAACTAAAAACTCACTTGTATTACCTTTTCTCAATGCTTTAGGGTACGATATATTTGACCCTATGGAGGTTGTACCGGAATATACAGCCGATGTCTCGCAAATGGGTACAAAGAAAGGCGAAAAAGTAGATTACTGTGTTGTTAAAGACGGAAAACCAGTTATTCTTATCGAGTGTAAGAAGATAGGTGCTAATTTAGATAATGAACACGCATCACAATTGTTTAGATACTTTCATACTACAACTTCTAAAGTTGGGATATTAACTAACGGAGATACGTATAGATTTTTTACTGACCTTGAAGAAACCAATAAAATGGATTCAAAACCATTTTTTGAGTTTACAATGACTGATACAAGTGAAGCAGATGCTCATGAAGTTAAAAGGTTTAGTAAAGCCCATTTTGACCATTCTGCAATTGCAGTTGCAGCCTTAGAACTCAAATATACTACAAGTGTAAAAGCTACTATCGCTGAAGAATTTACAAACCCTAGTGATGAATTTGTTCGATTCTTTGCAAAAAAATCGTATTCAGGAGTAGTTAATCAAAGAGTTCTGGATCAATTCTCGGCTATCTTACGCAGAGCCCTACCAGAATTTATTAATGAAAAAATTACAGATCGTCTTAAAACTGCCATGTCATTATCATCGTTAACGCTCGAACCGGTTATAGTTGAGAATGCTCCAATATCAGAGGAACCTGAGAAGAAAAATATTGTCACTACAGCAGACGAGTACGAAGCATTCTATGCAGTTAAGGCAATTTTAAATAGTGGTGGATTTGATGGTAAGAGAGCTATTCTCAAAGACCAACAAACCATGTGCTTGGTACTACTTGATAATAAAATTACTCGTCCAATTTGCAAATTCCATTTTAATCGTGCAAATAACAGGCAGATTGAAGTTTTTCCAAGTGGTAAGGATACTCCAGAAAAATATCCATTGCAGTCACTTGATGATATATTTGTCTATGCTGATAAGATAATTGCAAGTGCGAAGCAGTATGAGTAAATAATTCACATACCTTTTTTATTTTATTTTATGAAAACAATTATTCTCATTCTTTCAGCTTTTGTGCTGCTGACATTGCAAGCGGAAGCTGGTGGTAAATGTGTAGGTTCTTCTCCATGCAGTGCTTGCTCTAATTGTAGTCGTTGCAAATATTGCAGCAGTGGTGGTAAATGCGGGGCATGTAGTAAAGATGTTGATAAGCCAAAACAAAAGAAAACAAAGAAACCGTCGTAAGAATAAACAGGTTTCAATTCGAAACGGTTATAACATCAGTCCTCTGAATGAGATTATTATAATATCAATTGTTATTTCTTATGGACCAAAAAGAATCGAATGAGCCTAAACTCAGTTTATTGAATGTGGCAGTCATATCACTCTCAATTTATGTTCTTTTAGTATTAATTATTGATACATTTATATCATTACCTGAGGAAGTATCTCGTGTACTTGAACTTGCTGATAATGCTATATGCATTTTCTTTCTTATTGAGTTCAGTATCAGATTTTATAGAGCAGAAAATAAATTACAATTTATGAAATGGGGATGGATCGATTTGATCTCCAGTATTCCAACATTCGATTTTATGAGAGCAGGAAGGGCAATGCGTCTTGTAAGATTATTAAGAATTCTTAGAGCGTTCAGATCTACTAAACATATTATACAACATGTATTTCGTAGTAAAGTACAGGGAACACTAACTACAGTAGGTATTATTGCAGGAATGGTCATTATATTCTCATCTGTAGCAATATTACAAGTAGAGAATACACAAGAAGGAAATATAAAGACAGCTGAAGTGCATTGTGGTGGGCGTATGTTACAGTAACTACAGTCGGGTATGGTGATAAGTATCCAGTTACAACTGAAGGGCGAGTTATTGCTGCATTCTTAATGACAGTTGGTGTCGGATTATTTGGTACGTTCACGGCGTTCCTTTCTTCTTGGTTTGTCGAGTCAAGAAGACAGGAAGGGAATAAATAAAGTAATCATCATGACATAATATCTAAAAATATTAATTTTTCTTCGGTTCTATTTAATATCAGCAAAGCCATAATATCCCCACAAAAAAAGTCCGCTTTCCCAAACAGGGAAAGCGGACTTTTTTCGTTGGTTTCAAGTAACATTTTTGGTCGTTGCTTGAAATTTCTAATTGTTTTGTTTTAACAGAATTAGAAGAAAGTTAAGTTTGAAAATTAAATGTAGAAAACATGACATTTATCATGTTTTTGTGTGGAAACTTACACTAATTTTGATTAAAGATCTTACCGGTAAGCATCAGTTAAACTTAACATAATTTTTAAGGAGTTATGATGTTGGATGCAACAAAACAAGATAGCTTGCTTCGAGGTATAGTTCTAAAAACACTATATGATATTAATTCAATGAGTACATTATACCTGCGAATTGATGTAGTGGAAGGTCTATGTAGTGTGAAACACAATGATTTTGAACGGGTTGTTGAACAACTTGTAAATACTAAATTGATTGATGAAGAATTTCAACATTCGTTTATTTTGCATGATAATATAAATGCGATAAGAATAACCGGATACGGTGTTGATGTAGTGAATAACGTAGTAGAACCGCCAATACAGATTGAATACGAATGATAATATCACAAAGGAGTCATTACTAAACTTTTATAAACATAAGGAGAAATACTATGACAGTAACGATCGAAATTCCTAACCAAGTTTACCAAAAGATGGAACATATCGCCGGACAGAGAACAGAGCAGACTGTTGATATATTGGAAAAGTTTTTCAACGAGAAGATTGAAAATACTTTTGAGTCGTGGTGGATTGATAATAAAATATTTTCCAACAAAGATGTTTTGATTAAAGATAATACGCTAACCAAAGAATCTCGTGTAGTCAGATTTGATATTTGGTAATGATTATCTGCCCGTTAAAAATAGTAATGATTTTCATAACTAAGCCGTTTTGAAGCATAATACGTTTAAAGGCTTACAATCTAACATCTCCATGCAATTAGAAATATTGAAATCCGAATGCCTTAGTTACATTAAAAAACTAACCACGTATGAAATTGAAGATGAGCTATGGTTTGTAACTGACGAAATAACCGATTTACTTGGTATTAGTAGTGATGAGGCAGCTAAACTTGATTATGACGAAAGGCACATGAATGTCGTTCAAACGGATGGTTACTTCAAAAATATCAGTTTAATTTCAGAAAGTGGTCTCCATTATCTTCTTATATGCAGTAAAAAGGATTTTGCAATCACATTTAAAAGATGGGTTGCAAAAGACATAATTCCTTTTATCAGAAAAGCTGATTTCTATACTTCAAGAAAAGATTACACAATCCTAATTTTCTGAAGATTTTAATTGTAGCACTTATTTTTATGTAATATTTACTGCTTTCAAATGAAAATATAGTTACTATAAATGCTAAAATATAGATTGCTAAGAGTGTTTTTATATTAAATACCTTAATCATGAAAACAATTACTAAAAATATTTTTCTTGGTTTCTTGAGCTGGCTGATTCCTTTTGCAGTTTCACTTCTTTTCTTTAAGCCTGGCGGTGAACTTGTAATTGAATATGCTACCTTTAAGTCAATAATTATGGCTGTTGGAACTATATCAGGTTGCTATCTATTTTATAGATATTTTAAGTTAATTGATAACAATTATATTAAAAATGGGATTATTGTAGGCTTAAGTTGGTTTGCTATCAAT
>CALMMI010000500.1 GCA_937868245.1 uncultured Ignavibacteria bacterium
TCTCAAAAGAAATCTAAAACCTATGCAAAAAGCTAACAAAGACTTTATTGCACTCTGTAGATTGCTACCGGATACGAAAGTAAATATTACGCCGGATAAATTCTTTGAAATCATAAGTAGTAATATTATCGATAAGCTGAAAGTTAGGGAAAATATAATCTCATTCTATGAGCATATCAAACAGTACGCCACTGCCAATAATTCGGAATTCCTGAAACTTGCCGAAGAAGTTGAAAAAGATGCGCGCTCGCTTGCCGAACTGCTTACGATTGCAGAAGAAATGACGGTAATCGATAAACGGAGAAACCCAAAAATTACCCGCTCGCTTTCGGATTATTCCAAGCGGTTGAAAACATCTGCGCTTGCTGCTAAGTATCAGGTCCGTGAGAAATCAAAGTATGGAGTAACGGTTACTTCACTTGAGCAAACGCGGGGAATCCCGTTTCAAGTTACGATTGTGTGCGGTTTGATAGACGGGGAATTCCCGCAGGTCTATACTCCTGAAACATTCCTAGGGAAAGAATTACCGGATACAGAGGAGCGTTTCATCAAGGCAGAACGAATGCTCTTTTATCAGTCAATTTCTAATAATCCCCAAAAACTCGAGAGCGGGGAGAAATTAGTATATCTAACGTATCCGCAGAATCAAGATAATCGAGAAAATGTCCGTTCGCCGTTTGTAGATGCGCTTTTGAAAGTAACTTCTCTCAACAATGATAACAGGGTATTCGATATTCCAAAACTTTCACGTGCAGCTTTCAAGAATGAGTTATCGGAAACGGAAGCTGAGCAGTGGAAAGAGTTGGAATGGCTTGAATCAGTTTGTTCCAAAGAAGAAGCATTGGTTTATCTTTCTGAGGAAAAAGATGTAAATCAACAAGATATTGCCTTGCAGCTTGGAATAGCAGATACATTGCAATATATAGAAAGAACCCGTTCAATTTCTACCGAATCGTATGCAAGCGGACTCCAAAGTGAGAATCTGACTGATGCACAACGCATAAAACTACATAAACGCCAATCGGAAGCATTTTCTATTTCGGAAATAGAAAAATATGCTGCTTGTCCGTATCAATATTTTGCTGACAAAATAATTAATATCGACGAAAAACGCAAGGTTGAATCATGGCTTTCACCAATCGAAAAAGGTACGCTATTTCATCAGGTATTATATAGATTTTACAATGAATTGCAGGAGCAAATTCGTAATGAAATAAAAGATGTATCTGCTTTACTGCCTGTGAAACTCAATCCTGCCTTACGGGATGAATATAAAGAACGGGTGTTTCGTATTGCTAACGAGGAATTTAGTATATTGGAATTTAATCATCCTTTTTTTGAACTGGAAAAGGAAGATTTGCTCGGTTCCCAGGGTAAAACCGGGAAATTGGAACGGTGGCTGGATGCTGAGTGTGAACGAATAGAAGCAGGATGGGGATTCGCTCCTGCATTGTTTGAATATGCATTTGGAATAAAATCCAAGCATGGTGAGACCCGTCCTGCCATTCAGGTGTCGGATAAGCTGTTGATTCGCGGTAAAATTGATAGAATAGAGGTATTGCTTCAGGAAGACGGATGGAAATTCATAATAGCCGATTACAAAACCGGACATCATGCTACCAATAGTGATGTGAAAAAAGGAGAGTCCTTCCAAATGCCGATGTATCTTGAAACAGCAAAAGCATTATTGAAGGAAGAGGGGATTGATGCCCAGCCCGAAGCAGCCGTCTATTATCTCCTGAATCCAAAATTCGACAAGAAAAAGAAAAAATATGAAACACATGCGTTTCAATTATTGCCCGCTGAATCACCGTTAAAAGGAGATTTGCCGACAAGTACTAAAAGTCAACTGGTAGAAAATGCAGGAGTGCGGGAAGAAATCATCCAACAATCAATTGCCCTTGCAGAGGATATTACAGCTAATATTGGGGCAGGGAATTTTCCTGTAAAACCAATTGCGAAGGTTTGTGAGTATTGCTCATATAAGGCAATCTGTAGAATAAAAGAAATGGAAGAGTAGGGGGGTGTTAAGTGCACATTATTAATAATTTACAAATCAAAACTGGTATCGTTTCATGGAATTTATAACGCTCAGTGTGGGGTATGTGGCGGCATTTTGTTCAACGTTCGGATTGTTGCCGCTTGCGCTTAGGGTATGGCGTACAGGCGAAGTGAACCAGATTCCGGTTGGGATGGTAACTGTTATGTTCGTAGGGGCACTGCTGTGGCTATTGTATGGGATATTCCGTGCTGATCAGGTGATTATCGGGGCGAATGCGATTTCGTTGTTATTTATCGGGTATGTGAGTGTTATCAAACTTCGTTCGGTTTTTAAGAGGTAGGGGGTGCCCACTTATTTTCACAAGCGTTAGCAGCTTGATAGCCACCAACGGTTTTTATGAAGTAAATCTTTTCCAAATGGGTTAATATAATCGATAAAAATAGAAACCATACTTGGTTTTTGAATTGTATTTTCCGCAATAATCAACCTCAAACCACAACTTATTGGAGTGTAATGCATGATATTCTCGTGAATGATACTATCCCTTACCAGATTGTTACTCCTAACTATTTTCATTTTAGAAAATACCTTCCTAAAACAACGTATATCTTTTCCAATTGCAATCCTGTCAATAGGATATGGAGTACGGATTTTTGATGAAATAAATTGATCTAGAAGAGTTATAAAATTCTGATAGACAGTTCCGTCAGTAGTTGTAAAATGAAATATTATTTGCCTGGTAGAAGGTAAATATCCAATCTGTCGAAGTGAGTCTAAAACATTAGGCAGTTTACTATCATTTATCATCAACTTGAACGAGGATTCTATACTCTCAAGATTGTTCCTAACTTTAACAGTTATGGTATCCCGGTCTAAATCCAATTGAATAATCTTTAAGAAATCAATTTCTGAAATTGAAGCAACTTTCTTGTTGATAGCAGATGGATGTGCAGTTTTTCTCCAAACTGAATCATGTACAAATTCTTTTGTTTCATGCACTATTGGTTCATTCGAAGATAAAAACATTTGCATACATGTAGGGTGTGCATATTCATAAACCTTTATTGCTTCATCGCTGAATGATACCATCCGAAATATTATCACCGAAACTACACATAGAATTAAGAACAGAGTTTCTGCAATAATGATGGAAACAGGATGTTTTCTCTTCTTTCTGTTCATTCTCTGATAAGTAGTGTGTTATGGTACGTACTCTTCAATTTTTTTTTTGTGAATGGAGATGTGGTACTGTAAGTTTTGGGGTGGTATTTTTGTTATATATGAAAGAAGAAAACAAAGAAATTACATTGTTGTCAATTTTGTGTGAAGTAATGTGTCATTCGTTTCCAATAACAGGTACTTAGGTCGATAAGAATGACTTCAAATGATGTGAATCATTTGGTATATTTAGAGCATACTTTTCCTATCCCGAGTGCAGAGGTGCATTCAGGAGAGTACATTTTAGTTTTGGTGTTGGGGCAGCAATCTATTTCGACACTTTCCAGTATTTGCTGCCGTCGGTTTCACCGTTGATATATCCATTATCAAACAAATCAAGGCGAACTGTCTCACTGTCATCAAACACAATCCATGAGCTGATAAGCGAGTTCATTTCAGCTTGGCTGTAATGCGTGTTATCATCAATTTTACTGTGAAGATAATCCCATACAAAAGGTAGCAAGAACCGCTTTTTGGTTGGGTAGTATTCAACCTTTCCGTTGAAGTCCAGAACTCTATGGAGTTCTTTAGGTAGTTCGGCAGTTTCCATTTTTCAAGCCCTCAGAAGTTAATAAAAACGTAGAGAAGAACTAACAGCTAGTTTTTTAATTTTAGATTCTGCTATTGTCCAATTCTCAAATTTTTGATTTATCTTTTTCTCCTGAAACGAATTGGATTCATATTTACTAATGAACAACGATTGCTATCTATAAAAGTTACAATGTAATTTCTTAACATATAGATGTACGAATCAACCATATAGTTACATGTAATTGACGCTTTATCAAAATAACGTTCATCTTTTTTGAAGTATTCGATTCTTGTTAGAATAAAACCACTCCAAAACGGCTATTACGTATAAAATTACAATAAGCGCGGTCTCGCAATTTGGTGACAAACTTTTTTAGATTTTTACAATTTATTTAAAAAAAAATCGCCTCGTAGAAAATCTACGAGGCGATTTCTGCTTCTAAATTATGTATAAAGCTCTAAATCTTTACAATCTTCATCTCGACACGTCTGTTCTTTATACGCCCTTCCTCTGAAGAATTATCTGCAATAGGTTTGGATGGACCATACCCGACAGCGGAAATTCTTCCTTCGTCAATCCCCTTGGATGTTAGATAGTTCTTACAACTTTGCACCCGGGCTTGGGAAAGCTGCGTATTGCCTTCGGGTGTACCTTCACTTGAGGTATGACCAGAAAGCTCAATTTCAATACGCGGGTTTTCTGTCATAAGTGTAACCACTTTGTTCAATTCTGTTTTCCCGTCGGTATTTAGTTCAGCACTCGAGACCTTGAATTGAATATTATTTAAAGTGATTGCCTGCCCTACCTCAACCTTTTTATTTTGAAAAGAAATATCTTTTGCTTTGGTAAGATAGATTGTCTGCTCATTCGACTGTTCATCCTGAATTACATCAAATACTTCACTGCCGCTTTGATAACCTATTGAATTTGCTTCCGCTACAATCAAACCGATTGGGAGATTGTTTACTGTGAATTTACCATCAGAATCAGTTGTTGCTTCTCCGAAACCACGTACAGTTACATTTGCATTGATGATTTTTTCGTTGGTTTCCTTGTCTTGTACATATCCGGTGATGGAATTCCTATATAAAATGGGTTTGGGATTTATAAGCAGTTTCATGAAGTCAATAGCAAAGCCGTCTGCTGCTCCGCTTGTATCGTCAATCATAACGGATAGTTTTTGGCTGTTCAAAAGCTCAATCATTTCCTGAGGGATGCGTACGGAAATGAATTTGCCGATTGGTCCGCCTTGGTTAAGAGTATTTAATATGTTTTCAAGATTCCCAAATCGCTTCCCGTTTATATAAGCGATATATTTTGCACAGAGGTATGGTGCTTGGAAATCATCAACAAACATTGTAAGCATAGCTGAGGTAATCTTCACTCCTTTGGCAGATTCTAGCGGTAAATCTATCGGAATTGGGCTTTCAGGATTGGAATTTGAGTACCCATCATTGCTGCATGGTTGTGATTTTTTTCTGAATTTACTTCCTACAAGTATCCGGTCTAATCCGGGGTAATCTCCTTTTTGAGGAAGCCAAGGGAATGGGTGAATATCTGTAGGTTTGCCGGTAAATGGATTAAAATCTTGGGCAAATCCAAAGCCGAGATTGTCGATATCGCCTATTCGAATCATTACGTCCGCTTCTGATGTGTTCTTCAAGGTTGCAGAGTTCGATTTCCAATCGCCGTCATCCGGCGTAGTTTGGGCAAGTGCATAAGTTGTAAAGAAAAACCAAATTAAAAGACATCTGTAGATAAAAGTAAGCATACTATACCCTTTATAAATTGATAGCACATAGCTTTTATAATTATTACCAAATCATTGCCTTTGCCGCCCCGATTGCAGATTCTAATGCTTCGTCAACAGTTTTGCCGAGTGCGGTAATATGACCCATTTTTCGTCCTTTTCTTGAGCCGCTTTTACCATAAAGGTGCAGTGATGCAGTAGGGAAATTGAGTGTATCGACCACACTGTCGGGGATACCGTCGCCGCTTCGTTCACCCAATAGATTTACCATTACAGCAGCGGGTGCTATCATATCCGGTGAGCCGAGCGGCAGATTACATACAGCACGAACAGCATTTTCATACTGTGATGTATGGCACGCCTCGATTGTATAATGTCCGGAATTATGAGGACGAGGTGCAATTTCGTTTACTAATATTTTTCCTTCTGTAGTAAGGAACATTTCAATCCCGAAAACTCCCACACCATTAATTGTTTCTACACAAGCTAAGGCAATTTCTTTTGCTAAATGTTGCAGTGCAGGGTCAATCTGTGCGGGTGCTATGACTACTCTGCAAATATGATTTTCTTGAATAGTTTCTACACATGGGTACACTGCTGTTTCTCCACGGCGATTTCTGGCAACCATCACTGCCAGCTCTTTGGTAAAACTAACGAACTTTTCTGCCATTAGCTCGCGAGGTTCTTCTGTTTCTGTGAATTTACTCCTGGCAGTTTGTATATCATTTGCATTGCGAATTGTTGCATTCCCATAACCATCGTATCCTAATGTTCTGGTCTTGAGGACAAATGGGAATCCGTGTTCAGCCCCAAAATCAAGTGCAGATTGAATTGAATCAATTGCCTTAAATTCGGTGGTTGGTATTCCTGCCGAATTGAAGGTTTGTTTTTGTGTGAACTTATCTTGAATAAGAGAAATTGTTTCTGCGGTTGGGAAGCAAAGTCTGCGTTCCGCTATCGTTTCAAGTATTGAAGGATTGATAAATTCGTTTTCAAGTGTTATAATATCACTAGCCTTGATGAATTCTTCCAAATCGTTTTCGGAAGACCACCCACCCGGAAATTCGAGTTTTGTCATTACTCCGGCTGGCGAAGCACCGTGTTCGATTATTGCTACCTGCAAGCCAAGTTGATAGGCTGATTGAGCCATCATCTTTGCCAGTTGTCCGCCACCTAATATTCCGAGAGTGAGGGGGAGATTGCTACTGCGATTATAAGGAGATCCAAGCATACTGTTAAACTTATTGTGAAGAGAGGGAATCATATCGACTGTACATATAAATTACTACACAAAACTACGGGAATTTTCTGAAATTGTGGTGAAACTCATATTTTGATACAATCATGATGCTAACTTAATTTCATTTCAACACAATATTGATTAATGTCAATACGTTTCCTCTTTGATACTCTTTGAAAGAGGTTATGCACTTAAATCCTATTCGTTTAGGGTGTTCATAAAATATTTGGATATTTAGCGCAAGATAGGTTATATTTGTCGCTCAAATTTGAAACTCAATTGTTATTTTTTTAATTTTTATAGGAGAACATTACATGTTCAAATACAAAATGCTTCTTGTTGCACTGTCGTTTGCAACCCTAATTGCTGTTGGTTGTAACGAAAATACAACAACTCCTCTTGAAACTGTTCCAAATGCCCCAACAGGGTTAATGGCAACTTCTCTTGGTGCTGATATGATTGGTATTAAATGGACAGTACCAACTGGTGAATATACAGGTTACAAGATTAAGTTGTCGGCAACCGGTATGGCTGATACAACATATACCTTTACTGATAAGACTAAAAATATGTTCTCAGTTTCAGGTTTGACCGAAGGTACAAACTATACATTTTCAGTAAGTTCTGTAAACGGAGCAACTGCAAGTGCAACTGCACCTTCTATTACATGGTCACCTGCAAGGCGCTATACACAGGTAGGAGGATTTAATATTCAAGTTTATGAATATAGTTCTTCAAAAGGAAGTGGACTTCG
>CALMMI010000501.1 GCA_937868245.1 uncultured Ignavibacteria bacterium
TATAGGTACGTCTCCTCGTCGTCCTTGTATTTCATAAGGGGTATTATACACTACAGCTTCTACCATTGCGGTTATTTCGTTGATATTACCGGGTTTGTAATAATCTAAATCTGATGAGAGAATATCTTCAGGCGGGTTCAATCGCAAGAGTTTTCCAGTGTTTTGGAGCATTACTTCCAGAATATCCCGCGTAGCTCGAGTGGCAATCAGCTTGAGGTGAGGGAATTGCTTGAGCATATAGGGCAGTCCTCCTACATGGTCGGTGTGAGCATGAGTAAGAAGGGCATAGTCAGTTTCTTCATTTTGGATTGGGTAAATTATCGGAAATGTCCTTTCCTTACGAAGCCTGGGGTGAAGCCCTGCATCAATAAGAACCCCAGTACCTTCCAGATTCAGAAAGCAGGAATTCGCTCCGATTTCCTCAACACCACCGAGAAAGGTTACAAAACTGGACATAGGATGAAGCTGATTGCTTATGGCTGATAGCTATCAGCTTGATGAGCGTATGGATAAGAGTTTAGAGTTAAGAAGCTGATAACTTATGGCTGTTAGCTTGTTAATAATGTTTAATTCGGTCTAAAATACTAAATAGCAAAACGGCAAATATGTAATGTTATTGTATTACACATTTGCCGTTTATTTTCTGTTTGGCTGTAAACGCTATTAGCCATTAGCTAAAAGCCATCAGCTTCTAAAGTACCAACATCGCATCGCCATACGCATAAAAGCGATAATCGTTCTTGATTGCGCGTTTATACCCTTTGAACAAAAGTTCTGTACCTGTAAACGCAGCAGTCAATAGAATTGAAGGAGTTGCAGGTGGGTGGAAATTAGTAATCAGACGGTTTGCAATCTTAAATTCAAACGGAGGATAAATAAACTTATCTGTCCAACCCTTGTTAGGCTTTACAATTCCTGTGGTTAACACGCTTGCTTCCAAAGCGCGGGCAACACTTGAACCGACTGCATAAACGTGTTTTTTGGCTTTCAAAGATTTGTTAATCAAATCGGCATTATCACGGGTAATCTCAAAATACTCTGAGTACATTCTGTGTTTGGTAAGGTCTTCCACTTCAATTGATTCAAAGATACCCTGACCGATATTGAGTGTGAGTGTAGCTATACGGACACCCTTTTTCTCCAATTCTTTCATCATTGCTTCAGTAAAGTGCAATCCACCGGATGGGGGAGCAATAGATGCTGTTTTATTCGGATTAGCAAATACACATTGATAGGTTTCTTTATCGTGCTCTGTCGGGTCACGTTTGATGTAACCTGGAAGCGGCATTTGTCCTATGCGCTCGATCACTTTGAATAAATCACCTTCATAACTAAAACGTACAGTTCTACCGCGTGAAGTGGTGTTATCTATAACTTCGCAATAGAATTTGTTATTATCAAAATAGATTTTGTTACCGATACGTACTTTTCTTGCCGGTTCTACAAGCACATCCCAAATACGTTCTGCTTTCTTCAGTTCCCGCAGGAGCATCACTTCAATTTTTGCATTGGTTTTTTCTTTTTTGCCGTACACTTTAGCAGGAAATACTTTGGTGTCGTTTACAACAAGGCAATCACCCTTTTGGAAATAAGAGAGAATATCGGAAAAATGTTTGTCTTCAATATCACCCGTTTCACGGTTAAGAACCATCATTCTGGCAGAATCTCTAGGGTCGGCAGGAAATTTAGCAATAGTAGATTTTGGAGCAGCATAACGGAATTCAGAGAGCTTCATATCATTTGTATTAGAAATTGATAAAAAATGAGTTATTTTCGTTTATTCGTTTACTAATCAGAGAGGTAGTGAGTTCTTGGTAGAGTAATCGCGAAGGCATAGACGGGATTTAACGTACATTTGTTTGATTTCCTGACCTTCAATATTGAGATTTAATTTGGAAAAGAATACAAATATACTATATTTGAAGGGGCGAAATCAACTGTTTTCTTTTCGTTAACATTTTAAATTACATTAAGTAAACACCACAATCATATTAATTATCAATGAATAAATTAGTTCCAGAAAGTGATTTCGAGCTTGTATCTAATTATACACCCTCCGGTGACCAACCGAAAGCAATAGCTGAGCTTATTGAAGGGATTCAGCGGGGTGATCCGCGGCAAACTCTTCTTGGAGTTACGGGATCGGGAAAGACATTTACCATGAGTAATGTTATCAGGGCTGTGAATAAACCCACGCTTGTAATTTCACCCAATAAGACGCTTGCAGCACAACTTTACAGCGAATTTCGAGGTTTTTTCCCGAATAACAGCGTAGAGTTCTTTATTAGTTATTATGATTACTATCAGCCTGAGGCGTATATGCCGACAACTGATACTTTCATTGAAAAAGACTTCGCCATAAATGACGAAATTGACCGGTTGAGACTACGGGCAACAAGCTCACTTGTGGAAGGCAGAAGAGATGTAATTGTTATTGCATCTGTAAGCTGTATTTATGGTATCGGTACACAAGAATCATTTGCCTCGATGCTCTATCAACTAAAGGTTGGGATGGAAATAACCCGCCAGCAATTGATACAAAAATTAATGGATTTGTACTTTTCCAGAAATGATTTTGAATGGGGACGCGGTACATTCAGAGTACGTGGTGATACCATAGATATTCTTCCGGCGTATGAAGAGAACCAAGGGCTTCGTATCGAGTTATTCGGGAATACAATTGAACGGCTACTATGGATATACCGTTCCGACGGAAAAACAATAAGAGCTGTGGATTCGGCAATGCTTTATCCTGCACGACAGTTCGTAAGTTCTCCAAACGAAATGGCTCGTGCCATGTCATCAATCCGTAATGAACTCTATGATCGGCTGAAAGTTTTTAGGGCAGAAGATAAATATTTGGAAGCGCAACGCTTGGAACAGCGTACATTATTTGATTTGGAGATGATGAAAGAAGTGGGGTATTGCTCTGGGATTGAAAATTACTCGATGCACGTTTCCGGACGCAGCCCGGGTGAACGGCCTGCCTGTTTGTTTGACTATTTCCCGAAAGATTTTCTTTTGATGGTGGATGAAAGCCATGTTTCGATACCACAGATTAGAGCAATGTATAATGGTGACAGGGCACGGAAAACAACACTTGTAGATCATGGTTTCAGGTTACCGTCAGCACTTGAAAACCGACCGATGAAGTTTGAAGAATTTGAATCAATTACCCCTCAAATTGTATTTGTGAGTGCAACACCGGGAGATTACGAACTACAACAGTCTCAAGGTGTTGTAGTTGAACAGGTGATTCGTCCAACCGGACTTGTTGATCCTGAAATGGAGGTACGTCCCGTTAAGAATCAAATTGATGATTTGGTACATGAAATTCGTATCCGAACCGCTAAGAACGAAAGGGTTTTGGTTACAACTCTTACAAAAAGGATGGCTGAGGATTTGGCTGAATATCTCCAAAAATTAAACATAAAGGTAGCATACATTCACTCCGAAGTTGTAACAATGGAACGCGTTGAAATCCTAAGGGATTTACGTATCGGTGAATACGATGTACTTGTCGGGGTGAACCTGCTGCGAGAAGGTTTAGACATGCCGGAAGTTTCGATGGTAGCAATTTTAGATGCTGACAAAGAGGGCTTCCTAAGAAGTGAACGCTCACTTATGCAGGTGGCAGGACGTACAGCTCGGAATGTGAACGGCAGGGTAATTCTGTATGCAGATAGAATTACACGCTCTATGCAAGCAGTTATGGACGAAACAAACCGCAGAAGAGAAATCCAAATAGCATATAATAAAGAACATAACATTGACCCGCGTACTGTGTTTAAGTCGTTGGAAGAAATTCTTGCCTCCACTTCAATAGCCGATGTTTCCGAAGAAAGAACCAAAAAACAAGAATATAATCAAACGGCGAAAATCCGTAAGGCAGCCGAGCCAATGCTTAAATTCATGACTGCTGAACAAAGAAAAGAACTGATTTCACAATTGCAGACAGAAATGAAAAAATCAGCAAAAGAACTCGATTATGAAAAGGCTGCTGAATTGCGAGATGAAATCCAACGGTTGCAGTCGTTAGAATGAGGTTTCTGGTATTTTATAGTTAGGGGTGTTACCCTTAACTATGGTGATAAAGCCCGTTGGGCTAGATAAATATTAACCAATTTTCTTGCAGGCTGATTGCCTGCCACTCCATAGCTTGGGGCATCGCCCCAAGTATCGCCCCAATAGGAATAGAAGATTTTTCCGTATTTTTGTTAATAAAGTTGGCATTTCATCGTCATCTCTCTTCATCGAATACATCGTTTTATATCAATTAGGATAATTCATGGCAATTTACATAACGTCCGACTGTATTAACTGTGGTGCTTGCGAACCGGAATGCCCTAACACGGCAATTTATGAATCAGGTGTTGTTTGGTCACTCGGAAATGAAACTTATACTGATTCAACCTCTCCAGGACATTTCCACCGTGATTTCTGGTCGCCGGATTACTATTATATCGTACCTGATAAATGTACCGAATGTAAGACCTTTCACGATGAACCTCAATGTGCAGCTGTATGTCCGGTTGATTGCTGTCTTCCTGATCCTGAAAATGTTGAATCGGAAGAAAAACTCATAGCAAAAGTAGAATATCTTAATAAAATTGATCCTAATCGCCGAAGGAATTGACCACTTTTTTTCTGATCAATTATATCCCTTTAAGCCGATGCTTTATAAAGCGCGTCGGCTTTTTTTATATAAACAATAATTTCTGAATAGAGAACTTATGGAGCCAATTCAAGCTACAATCCGCATCGAACGGGGACGCATTCAATCTGTTGAACCTATGTTGGGTGGTGTGAAGATAATTTCCGAGACGGGAATTGATTTTTACCCTGATTGCTGGGCTTTGCCGGGGTTTGTTGATTCTCATGCACATATACTGGGATTGGGGTCAAAGCTAAGAGGGCTCTCGTTGTACGGTGCTGAAAGTGCCGAAGAATGCGTTGGAAGAGCAATTATGCACTCTGTTACTCGCGGAGGGTGGATTATCGGAATGGGATGGAATCAGCAATTATGGACTGTAAAACAATACCCAACAAAACATTATCTTGACTCTGCTTTTGAAGATGTTCCTGTTTATTTATCAAGAGCTGACGGACATGCTGCCTGGGTAAATTCAAAAGCTCTTGCTATTGCAGGAGTAGTAGCTTCAACACCAAATCCGTCCGGAGGAGAAATCCAAAAAGATAAGAGCGGGAATCCAACCGGCATTTTAATTGACAATGCAATGGATTTGGTCAGGAAGTTTATTCCTGCGCATACAATCGACGAACAGATTTCCATGTTAAGATCAAGTGCGGATCATTGCATAAGTCATGGTATTACTGAAGTTCACGACATGGACGTTGCTCCTCATTTGCTTCCAATTTTCAGCCAATTAGCTGAACGCGCAGAACTCCCAATCCGAGTACAATCCTATGTTAAAGCACAAGATAACGAATGGATGCACGAAGGTTTGCTACCTGCTGTAGGTGAATTTTTTAGAGTATGCGGATTAAAGTATTATGCTGATGGTGCATTGGGTTCACGTGGGGGTGCACTTCTTGAACCATATTCTGATGCTTCTCATACAAAAGGTCTGTTTCTTATAACAGAGCATGACTTATTCCGAAAAGCCAAAATTGGATTAGAATACCAGTGGGATATTTCCACACATGCAATCGGAGATGCAGCCAATAGAATGGTATTGAACGTTTACGAAAT
>CALMMI010000502.1 GCA_937868245.1 uncultured Ignavibacteria bacterium
GGTTTTATTTTTCAACAATCAATTCATTTGTCTATTTCGGTGCTGCGATTTTGTTGGTATCTGTTGGTTTTAGAAGGATTTACGAGGACTTACCCGATTTTATCGTTATCGGGAGCGTGATTTTTGAAGCAATCATGCTTATGTTCATGTTTGTTGTGATGTTCTTCTCCCCTACCGACGATGGGGAATCGGAAATTTCAGCAGAAACAACAGCAGTTACCGAACTCATCCGAGAAGTTGGAGAGATTGCCCGTGATTATGCGGCAATATCCGTCCGCTTGGAGTTCATCGGTGATTCACTCGAAAATGTGTCAACACGTCAGGAAGCACTTATCACTTCATCATCCGAGGCGGTAAAGATTGCATCGATGGCAGTTGCCCCCAATCCCCAGCTTATTGATTCTATGAGGGAAACCACTGCAGCACTTAATGATTTCACACAAGCACTGCGAACACTAACCTCCTCTGCCGAAATGCTTAAACGTGAAGAAATAGAACTGGCTGTACGCCGTGAAGTAGAATTAATGCTCTCCCAAAATGTGACGAAACGTACATCATGAAACGCGCCACGCCGAAACGCCGACGTACCATAGAGATTTATTTCGTTCTCTATATTGCTGCGCTTGTGATGCTCCTTCCGAGTAAAAACACAAACAATTCTCATACCGCTACCAAGTTGTGGGATGATTTGTTCAAACAATCCTTTACCCTGCATCCCGAAAAATCAGTTCTCAATTGCAGGCTGATTGCCGATTCTACAGGAAACCGCATAGTGTCGTTAGATTCATCAAACCTGATTATTTATTCAGGGAATGTTAAAGACGTACAGTATGAATTCACAGTAGAAGACCAGTCTTTACGTCAAAAATTGACGTTGGTATCCAATCAACCTCCCATTAGCCGATCATTCCTATTGTTCCCTTCTAGCGAACAAAACGGTATAGAATTCAGGTGGCATCCACCGGAACATAACAGAATGAACCGAAGTTTCGTTGTCCATGTAAAGGCTACAGCATCACCTCAGCCTCTTTTACCAAACGACAGTATCCAACGGATGATTGATGCAGCGGGAGCAAGAATTACTGCCGAAGCACAATTTAGCGTGAATATTATATTTGAAAACAGCGGTGCGTTTTCATCGCAACCGATTGCATCCTTACCCGGGTTCAGGGAAGTTCCTGCGAACGGTCTGTCTCAAACACCTAATAATGGAAATGTACAGCCAGTATTTTCAGGAAAACTTGGTGAATTCTCGCTTAAACCGCAACAATCAACCGTAAAATCCCTTGCCTATCAGCAATGGACAAACAGTGTTTTTCTATCGGGTATTTCACGAAGTGAGTTAAACCTACCTTCAATTAGAATTGAACCGGCAAAATCCAATGGGGGTACGGCATCAATCAGCGAAATGCGTGAAAATGAAATTGTACTCGCAGGTACAAGCCCCGATGCAGGAACAATGAAAGTAATCATTACGGCAGAACGAATCGCAGACAAAAAAGAGGTGACAGTAGATTTTACAATTCAGCCCCAGCAGATTCAAGCTCCTGATATCGAAAGAACTATGTATCCGGGAATAACGTATTTCATTTTACCCAAACTCCCCATCCTTACAAATACCGAAGTTCGAGCACTTCTACGTGACGGAAAGACAGAGCGAGTATCTTCACAAGGTGAGCAATTTACGTTTACTCCTGATATATCGGATACACAGAAAATACTTACATTCGAACGTAAGGTAGGTTCTAATTTAGTTGGACAATCTATCGCAATTCATGTTGTGCCATTTCCTCCACCTGAAATATTAATTGATCAAATAACCTATCAGGGTGGTGTTGTACTTGTGCGGACACGTTCTTACGGTTACAACAATCTAAAGGCTAACGATACACGTTTAGAAGTGGTTGACGGAAATGCAGCTGCCCCCAAAGATATGCGCGGCAACCGGCAAACGGATAATAAAACACTTGCTATCATCCAAACGTTTAAGATTGTCCCCGCTACTACTAATAAGCCGTTTAAGTTTAGAATCCGAGCTGTGGATGAACGGGGAAAGAGTTCGGCTGTAAAGGAAATAACAGGTGAATAGAGATGTATGAGGACAATAATAAATAACCATTAGTTTTTATTTTTATTTAGTAATTGTATAGTTCCGTAGGAACGTAATGTTGGTAGGAACCGGCTTAGAATTAATCCAAGTTTCGTAGGAGCGTGATATTGGTTAAAATATCATGCTTTATCTTTTAACCAATATGACATCCCTAACGGGATTTTTCTATAGGTTGATACAATCTTCTACCGATATGGCATCCCTAACGGGATTTAATGTAAGTAACCATAGCGGGAATTCCTAAATTTAATTCATACTTGCGTAGTATCAGATTATAACTCATTACAAAGAAACACGCTAAAAGATAAAATGCTCAAAAAAATGCTCAAAAAAATGCTTGAACAGGCATTTGATTTCTCTTACACCAAGAACAGACAAAATATTTCCCGTCAGTTGGAAATACGAGCTTTGGATAGCACTTGTAAATACATTGAAGATTCAATGAGCAGTGTAAAACCGGCTAAAAGTGCATTCGAAGTTATGGATGTAGCTTTGAATTGCGTAAAGCTAAACGGGCTTATCTGCGAGTTTGGGGTTTTTTCGGGTAAAAGTATCAATTATGTAGCCTCGAAGGTTACACAAACCGTGCATGGTTTTGATTCTTTCGAAGGCTTACCGGAGTTTTGGCGGGACGGGTTTGATAAAGGTGCTTTTGAAGTAGCCGGCTTACCGAAAGTAAGCCCGAATGTAACACTGCACAAAGGGTGGTTCGACGCTACTCTTCCTGAGTTTATCAAAAAAAACACGGAAATTATTTCGTTACTCCATGTTGACTGCGATTTATACTCATCTACCAAAACGATATTTGACCTATTGGAAAACCAGATAACAAGCGGAACGGTAATTGTTTTTGACGAGTATTTTAACTATCCGTTCTGGCAACAGGGCGAGTATAAAGCTTTTCAGGAGTTTGTTCACTGTAAGGATTTACGGTATCGTTATTTAACGTATAATCTCTATAATGAGCAGGTAGCGGTGATTATTGAATAGAATGTCAGTTTTTGGTATTGCTAATAATTTATAGTCTGCATATAGATTTCTAGTACATTTGAGGTCAAGTCAGGTGCTACACCTGACTTTATTTACTTGCTAAATATCGGTAATAACAGGTTGCATTCTTAATATAATTTCTATGTATAATGATATTGACGTTTTAAAGAAATTTTGTTAAAAGTCAGGTGTAGCACCTGACTTGACCTGAAAAGCCACAAACTGAGTAAGCCAATGACTTTAAAAATAATATGATTATGTTTGCCATTCTGAAGAAGTCTTCGACTGAAGAATCTCCGTTAGTATATTCGTCCAACAAGTTTCACGTTCTAACGGAGATTCTTCATTAACGTTCAGAATGACAAGCCAATTAAAAAGATGTCTTTTACAACGAAGCCTTACTTATTAACAAAGCCCTATAAACTATTCTCAATCAAGGATTGAATAGCCTTTTCAAATTTCTCGGCAGCAAACTCACCAACCAATTGTTGCATCGATTTAGCAATTTTATCATTACAAAGATTGCCCATACTTCCCTCATGGGTATGATGAAGTTCGGTTGGGGCTATAAACGTCCCGTCAGCAATTTGCTTTCCTACTTTTCGATATGCCTCCCTAAACGGTAATCCAGCAAGTGTTTCACTGTTTACAGCCTCCACACTGAAAATTGGTGCGAACTTCTCATCTTTCAGAATATCCGGCGTAATTTCAACATGTTCGAGCATGAAGGTACAAATCTCCAAACACTGTTTTAACTCCGTAATTGCAGGAAATAGTATTTCCTTCGTAAGCTGCATTTCCCGGTGATACCCTGATGGAAGATTTATGGATAGCATCGCCAGTTCGTTGGGTAATGCTTGGATTCTGTTGCATTTCCCGCGAATCAGTTCAAATACATCCGGGTTTTTCTTGTGGGGCATAATGCTTGAGCCGGTTGTCAGTTCATCGGCAAAGCGGATAAAACCAAAATGCTGGTTCATGTACAAACAAACATCCATGCTGAATTTGGCGAGGGTAGCGGCAATCGAGCTGAGTGCCATTGCAAGAATCTTTTCTGTTTTCCCCCGTGTCATTTGGGCATACACCACATTATAGTTCATACCTGAGAACCCTAACAGTTCGGTTGTCATAGTCCTGTTAAGCGGGAATGACGAACCAAATCCCGCACCTGAACCTAATGGGTTTTTGTTAATCACATGAAATGCAGCAAGTAAGATTTCCATATCATCTACCAAACTTTCGGCATACGCACCAAACCACAAACCGAATGATGAAGGCATTGCAAGTTGAAGATGTGTATAGCCGGGCATGAGCTTTTCTTTATGTGTTTCGCTCAGCAGTTGAAACTGATTAAACAGCTTTTCTACAAGCGAAACCATTTCAAGTGCTTCATTTCTCAAAAATAGTTTAATGTCCACTAGCACCTGGTCGTTTCGGGAGCGTCCGCTGTGGATTTTCTTTCCGTTTTCGCCAATACGCTCAGTGAGCATTGCCTCGATTTGGGAATGAATATCCTCTGCCCCGTCATCAATTTTAAAATTCCCTTCTTCAATTTCATGATAGATTGCGATAAGTTCACGTTTGATTTGCATGTATTCTTCTGCCGAAAGCAACCCGATAGATTCAAGCATTTGGGTATGTGCAAGTGAACCCAGAACATCCCATCTAGAAAGTTGTGTATCGAATTCCTGATCACGTCCAACGGTAAATGCTTCTACTAATTCCGAACTTTTAGATGCGTCTTTTTGCCAAATTTTCATTGTAATGTTTTTGTTATTTTTATTTTGAGGTCAACAAGTTCAGCAAGTATTTAGCACTTCGCCTGCCTGACGCAACTTTTTGAATTTAAAGAAGTACACATATTTGTCATTCTGATGGAGTCCTCGACTGAAGAATCTCCGTTAGAACGTGAAACCAGCAAGAAGAACGTGCTAACGGAGATTCTTCACTATCGTTCAGAATGACAATCGTATTTAAGATGTCATGCAGTTCGTGAAACATGTTAAATTACAATCACACTATCTGCTCCAGCATCGCGCAATAAAGCTCTATCCCCTCTTTAATCTCATCTACATAGATAAATTCATCGGCAGTATGGGAACGTGCGGAATCACCCGGTCCAATTTTGATTGATGTTACCGGGATTAACGCCTGATCACTCGATGTGGGTGAACCATACGTAGTTCGTCCGAGTTTCAAGCCCGCTTGTACTATCGGATGCTCCATTGAGATTGATGAAGAACGCGCACGCATTGAGCGGGGTGTTACAGTACTCTGCACATTCTGCCGTATGATTTCGAGTACTTCCTCATGTGTATATTTGTCAGTTATCCTCACATCTACTACGTAATAACATTTATCCGGCACAACATTGTGCTGTGTTCCCGCTTGAATCATCGTCACCGTCATTTTCACTTTTCCGAGATGCTCGGATACCCTATCAAATTGATAAGTACGGAACCAGTCAATATCCTTCATAGCAGCATACAGGGCATTTACACCTTCTTCGCGGGCAGCATGACCGGACTTCCCGACTGCAACACAATCCAACACCATCAATCCCTTTTCAGCTACTGCAAGGTTCATGAGCGTTGGCTCACCTACGATTGCAAAATCTATGTTCCCAAGCTCAGGATAAATCAGTTCGATTCCATTCAAACCCGATATTTCCTCCTCGGCTGTGGCAGCAATAATAAAATTATACTGTAGATTCTCCCTCTCACAAAAGTAACAAAATGTTGCAAGCAGGGATACTAAGCAACCACCTGCATCATTGCTTCCCAAGCCATAGAGTTTACCATCAATAATTTCAGGTAGAAACGGGTTGCGGGTATAGCCGCCGTTTGGTTTTACTGTATCATGATGTGAATTGAAGAGGATTGTCGGCAAATCGGGGCTAAAATGTTTATTCTTAGCCCACACATTATTCATGGTTCTATGGGTAGGAATATTCCTTTTTTGAAGAAATTCCTGAATTGCATCGGCAGTAAGATTTTCCTCCTTGCTGAACGAAGGAATGGAAATCAGCTTTTTTAGGAGTTCGAGAGCTTCCGAAAATAAAGTATTATGCAAGGACAATTCGTGTTCCTGATTGATGATTGATTAATTGTTCTAAATGCGCAGAGTTGCCTATTGTAACTTCCTATACACCATTATCAAGAGCGATAAAAGAGTTGTCTAATTTGGGTATCATTCCTTTTACAATTCCGCCTGATTTTCTGAGGGAATGATACGTTTTTTCGTCTAATTTTTCGATAACAGAATCGGGATTTTCCACATTTTCAAGCACTCCATTCTTCTCGAAACAATAGACCAATGCGACAGAATAATACAAAGATAAGGCTATTGCCAAACATGAAGCAATTGTGTCGGCATTTGTATTCAACAGTTGGGCGGCATCGGCTGTAATAGGGGCAACTACCGGAATATACCCGCCATCGAGTAATAATTGAAAGAACGGGATATTAATCGTGGAGGCATCAACGTCGCCAACAAAACCGTAATCCACCGTAACAACAGGACGCTTTTGAGCAGGGAT
>CALMMI010000503.1 GCA_937868245.1 uncultured Ignavibacteria bacterium
TTTGGATGAAGTGCCGCGTACAGGTAATGTAATTCTCCAATGTGCAACCGGCAATCGTTCAAGTGTGGCTGCAAGTGTGTTGATGCGCGAAGGAATCCATAATGTAGCTAATCTTATCGGAGGTATTGAAGCGTGGAGAGAAGCGGGATTCCCTGTGGAAAAGAATTGAATGATTATTTAGCTCAAATAAAACTATTTCAGCAGCATAAGGCTTACAATACTTGTGCTGCTGAAAACATATAATATATTGTTAGAGTTGCCGGAGGCTATCAGCCAAAAGCCGTTAGCCGTCAGTTACAGAAAGCTATCCCCTTGCCGAAGCAAATAGAATTAAAACTATCTCCTGCCGATTCTTATAATGATGCCACCATACGGCGTGCAGCTGCCAATCTATGTGCTATCGATGAAAGTAAAATCACCAAAATCAGGCTTATCAAGCGTTCGGTTGACGCTCGAAGCAGAACACCGATAATCATCCTTCTTGTTGAGGTATTCATTCATGAAGTTCCTCCTCCCGAAAGCTTACTTTCATTTTCTTCCGTTGTTCCAAAAAGTAACTGCAAGGTAATTATTGTTGGGGCAGGTCCTGCCGGATATTTTGCTGCACTTGAACTTCTGACACTTGGCATTACTCCGGTCATTTTCGAGAGGGGAAAGGATGTCCGATCCCGTCGCCGTGACCTTCGGGCAATTCAACAATTCGGCGAAGTGAACCCTCATTCAAATTATTGTTTTGGTGAAGGTGGAGCAGGTACATATTCCGATGGTAAGCTCTATACAAGCTCCTCTAAACGCGGGAATATAAACCATGTATTGCAAATCCTGGTGCAACATGGTGCACCTTCTGATATTCTGATAGACGCACACCCGCACATCGGATCGAATAAACTTCCCGTTGTTGTACAAAACATCCGTCAGACTATTTTGGAACATGGAGGTGAAATCCACTTTGATTCATTTGTAACGGATTTTATACTCGAGGACAAGTCAATCAAAGGTGTGATTGTTAACGGCTGCGACGAACATTTTGCCGAGGCGGTAATTCTTGCAACCGGACATTCTGCCCGTGATATATTTCATTTATTGGAACGTAGAAAAGTTGTAATCGAACCAAAGCCTTTTGCGCTTGGTGTTAGGGTGGAGCACCCGCAGGCATTGATAGATGAGATTCAATACCGCCAGCGCATTCGTGATGAATTCCTTCCTGCTGCAAGCTATAAACTTGTTTGCCAGGTAAAAGAACGCGGGGTGTTTTCGTTCTGCATGTGTCCGGGCGGGTTGATTGTCCCGGCTGCTACTGCGGCAGGTGAGATAGTGGTAAATGGTATGTCGATGTCACGCCGTGATTCTCCGTTTGCAAACTCGGGGGTAGTGGTTGCTGTTGAACCGGAAGATCTTGTTCCTTTCAAAAAATACGGGACGCTTGCCGGGCTTGAATTTCAAAAGAGTGTAGAGCAAAAAGTCTTTCAGGCAGGTGATGGTTCGCAGCAAGCTCCCGCGCAGCGTTTAACGGATTTTACAACGAATAAAATATCATCATCCTTACCTAAAACATCATATATTCCAGGTATATATTCTTCGAATCTTATTGAGCTGTTACCGGCTGCACTTGGCTCCAGATTGCAGATTGCGTTCAAGGAATTCAATATAAAAATGAAGGGCTACCTCACAAGTGAAGCTATTGCAGTAGCCACAGAATCACGCACAAGTTCACCTGTGAAAATACCCCGTGATAAGGAAACTTTCAAGCATGTAGAAATTGAAAATTTATACCCATGCGGAGAGGGAGCAGGGTACGCCGGGGGAATAATGTCGGCTGCGCTGGACGGGCAGAATGTGGCGCGGGCAGTAGCAGGTGCGTTGGAGTGAACGTTTGTTCATCTCTCAAACTCCGTGAGGAGCGAAATTATTATTGCAAAGATTTCAAAGACAAAGCGATAAACCCCGATGTGGTGAAATAGTAATAGTAGGAATCCTATTCAACCAAAGAAAAAAGCACCATCTGAACGTCACAAGTCGTTCAGATGGTGCTTTTTTCTTTTATAGTCTTACTGTGTTTTCTATTTTACATTTTTCAAAAGAAACATTGGTTGTGTAACAATCGATGCAGATGCGAATACCCCCACACCCCCTGAAATACTTCCAAGATTCGGATCATATTGATTACCAACCCATCTGGATTTAGACCATTTGATAAAATTATCATCGGGTGCTAAAATTGATAGCTCGAATTTACCAAACCATTGGAAAGCATTCCACACAACTGGTGAAGAATTTGATTGCAATAAGAAATATCTTGTAGTTTCAAGATATTGAGGATTATCAGGTTGGTCGAAAAAATGTTCAATTCTTCTATTTGATTCAGTAGTAGGTGGATTAAGATATTTGCCATATTCAAGAGTATCAAGAGCTTGTAATTTAAGCAAATATTCAACCTGTCCTCCAGTTTTTGCCCAGTTAAATGTAAGTGTAGAATCAACAAGGAGACTTATTGTATCCTTAGGATATTGTATGAGGGTTTTGGGCTCTTTGCCCGGTACCCAACTGAATTGCATAGGAGTTGTAGTTTTTCCTGTCATAACTTTGCCGTCTTTTGTAGTTACTCGAAGTTCATACGTGGTCTTCTCCTTTACGAGTTTCGTTGTATCAGGCAGGAAATATTCACCCCCTTTAGGAGTAGGGCGATACACTAATGTAAATGTTTCGTCTCCTCCGGTAATTTGTACTGTTGCGTCTTTTACAAGAGCGTTTTCAAATTTAAAAGTATCGGTGGTCGGTAGCGAGCGACTTACCACTATACCCTTTATAGGTTGGTTGACAAATAGGTAACCCTCCACTACATATTCTGATGTGTAGTATGTTGGTATATCATCACTGCAACTTGCAAATGCGATAAGGATAAGTGCTACTGCTGATAATTTGATAATTGAGCGTAAGTATTTCATTGTATTGGTTTCTATAATAATTGATTGCAGAATAATTAAAACTTCACTTCGAATGCAACGGTAGGTATAATAGGTAATAATTTTACGTCTGTTACCGTAGTAATATTTTTATCAGTATTGTAGTATCTGAACCAGATATCACGACGAGAATAGACATTATAAATATCAATCATTATTCGTGCAGGTAACCCAAAAAACGTTGTGGTATAATTGGCATTCAAGTTAAGCTGATGGCTTGCCGGTAGTCGTTCACCATATCTTTGTCCCGGAACGACATAAGAATAATTGACAGATTCACCAGGCATAGCACTTCCAAATCGTGAAGTTGCCGAAGTGTAACTTTGTCCTGATTGGAATGTAAATGTCCCACTGAAATCCCATCTGTCATTCAATTTATACATACCGACAACTTTGAAATCATGGCGACGGTCGTATTTAGGTCTGAACTCACGACCACCGTTTATATCCGGGAATGTTGCATATACGAATCCGGTTGCATAACCTATCCAACCTGTAAAATCGCCTACTTTCTTTTGTAGGAATATTTCAGCACCATAAGCCCGTCCGTTGCCGCTATAAAAAATATCTGATACTCTGTTACCTTTTGTAGCGGTCTGAATAAGTTCACTGATATTGCTTAAATCCTTATAATAGAAATCAACATTCAAAGCGTAGTTTTCAAAAGGTACTGTCTCGAATGAAAGGATGTAGTGCCGTGCGCTACTCGGTTGAACAGAATTGTCCGTAGGAAGCCATGTATCAAAAAAGCTGAAATCCTGCTGAGAAGCCAGACGAAGATATTGATGATAAATACCGAATGCTGCTTTAACTGCAAAATTCTCTTGAATTTGGTAGCGTATTGCAACACGCGGATCCCAAGTTGCTACGTTAGATGAATCCCAATAATTGAATCTAAGACCGCCTTGCAAACTTAGCAAATCAGTAAGTTGATAATTCACTTGAGTAAAAAGCGAATGAGTCTGATCATGAATAGTGAGATTGGTTGATCCTGCCTCTGTAGAGCCTGATTGCCCTACGCTGTCTTTGCCGAAACTCTGAAGATAATTAAAGGTAAAGAAAGTTCCTTCATATCCGCCTTTGATGGTTAAATCATTGTTTGCGAACCACTCTAAATCAGTTTTGAGAGTGTAATCTATAATTGAATTTTCTACCTTGAATTTGAAACCACTGTTATTACCATCGAACCCTGTCAAATATCGGCTTCCACTTAGATTGACAACTGAGAAAAGATTATCACCAAAAACATGTGTCCAGCGAAGAGATGCAGCTCGATTACCAAGCCCGAGAGCAAAATTAAGCCCTGCTCCGTCTAACGTTAGAAAATCATTACTCAAAAAACCACTTAGGAATACTTTATTATTGGCATCAATTGTTTGAGTGATTTTTGCATTGAGATCGTAGAAACCAAAATTAGGCAATGGACTTTCTTTATCCTCGGGAAGAACACCCAAAAGCAAATCCAAATAGGT
>CALMMI010000504.1 GCA_937868245.1 uncultured Ignavibacteria bacterium
TAACTGCTTCTTTTTTGGGTTCATGCCCCCTTCCAACGTCTTTAGAATAGCCGTATTCACCCTCAGCATATTCATAAATATAATCTCCCAGATGGATAATTGCATCCAAATCCTTACGTTCTGCAATTCTGCCGTAAGCATTGAAAAAACCCTGTTGGTAATTTGAACAGGAAACGACTGCAAACCTTAGGTGATCTATACCTTCACTTGGAGCAGTACGTGTGCGACCGGTAAGCGAATTTTTTCCTAATGCTTCAAATCCATAATAATAGGTAGTATTAGGTTCAAGTCCGATTGCATCAACCTTCACTGTGTAATCTTTGGATTCATCAGTTGACACTGTCCCTGATAGAATAACATTTCTAAGTGAAGTATCAGTAGCAATTTTCCAGCGTACTTCTATAGTTCCATCTGTTTCCGGTGTTACACGTGACCAAAGAATCACGCGGTCACTTAATGGATCACCGGATGCAACACCATGATAGAACGGCTTGAGCTTACTGTCGAAGTTCATTGCCACATGCTCAACTTTTGCAAAAGGTCGGGTATATGTAACAACATTCTGCTCGTTAACTTTCGGTATATCAACTTCTATTTCTTGTGATAACGACGGGAGTTCATTTTGGCCCATCATTGTAAGCCCGTTAGAAAGAACACACAAAAACAATATCCCCCAAAAAGTATGCAACCGAAACATGAATTTTCTCCCCTTATTATAAAAGAATTATACGCTATATTTCGGATACGAATATACCCCATTAGTTTTACTAGAGTTAAACGAAAGTGTTATGTAGCTGTATATTCACGTTATCTCTTGATTACATTACAATTACCTTTCCAGTACAATCTGTTATCAGAAATTGAAGAACTAATTCTCAATTTGCATTTATACGAATAATGGGGTATTTTCCAACCTCTAATTAAAACGCATTTACAATTGTCAATATAACACACAATCCTTAAATATTATTGCTACTTCCGTAATTATCCGATGCTTTATTTCTACTCACACATACCAATGTTCTCATTTTTGAAATTACTTATGATGATAAAAAACGATTTCTTTCCTGTCTTCATACTACGATTGTAGTTTTCCTGCCAATAGAATTGTGAATCACTTTCAAGAGGAACATATTTTGTAACCATAAACTCCGATGGGAAGAAATCAGTACATACATTTCATGTGCAGCGTTAAACTTCACTCTTAGTTTTCGTAAACACTCATGGAAAATTCCATAAGTTTTTTTTTGAGAGAATCACAGTGTTGTAATAAATGTACTACAACCATTCCGCATTAAGTTTTATGGTAAAATAAATTGAATGGTATATAATAAATTTACTTAATTCATATTTTTATTCTTGTTTAGAATTAATATTTGCCGTAATTTGCATTTGTTCATTTTATACATTTATAACCTCATCACGTAAATAATGCCCGTAAAAGCTACATTTCTTAATGAAAAGCTCGCTCACTACATCGAAGACAATTTCTCGTCAGAAGATGTTTTTCTAGCCAATTTATGTAAAGAAGCAGCAGAAAATGATATTCCCGATATTTGTATCGGTGGAGCTCAGGGTGCTTTTTTACAACTTTTTTTGCGGTCGATGAATGCGAAATATATTCTTGAAATAGGTTCTCTGGCAGGATATTCTGCTATTACTATGGCAAGGGCACTTCCCGATGATGGAAAGATTATATGTTTGGAACTTAGCCCAAAGTTTTGCGATTTTATCCGTAGAAAAGCTAAAGAAGCAGGATTGGACCATAAAATAGAAGTACATCAAGGGAATGCCGTTACTTTTTTAGAAACGTATAAACCCGCTTTTAACTTTGATTTTATTTTTATTGATGCAGATAAACCTAACTACAAAAATTACTTTGAATTAACTCTTCCAATGCTTAGATCCGGCGGAGTAATTGCAGGTGATAACGCTCTTGCATGGGGATATGTTGCTGATAAAGATTCTCAGTACGAACCTATGAATGTTGGCGGAATCCAAAAATTCAACAAAACAGTTGCAGAACACCCCGATCTAACATCCTGCATGATTCCTGTGGGTGACGGCATGGTTATGGGATTAAAAAAATAGTTACTTCATCATATAAGATTTACCGTTATAATTTACCCTAAAACACTTTATCAACCATTTACTATTATTCACTTGTAGAAACGTTTACCGTCACTTACACCATACTCACTAATACCTGACTGCTATCTCTCTCATTTTGAT
>CALMMI010000505.1 GCA_937868245.1 uncultured Ignavibacteria bacterium
TTTGTGTATAGTTAATATTCCATAATAGAATGAATTATTTCTTTTTTCTATTTTTTCTGTTAAGATACCAATTCACAGTAAAAAATGTCAAAATGAACATTACTGATTGAATGATATATACCGGTAAAAGAGATTTGGATTCGGCAAATCTATATCCAAAACTTATGTACGATACTGGAAGCGTAAGCATCACTCCCGCTAAAGTCCAGGAACCACCCAAAAAGGTCATCGGGATATAATGAACAAACGGAAAGTGTTCAAAATCCAACATAGATAAAAGTAATTTTTAATGCACTTTTTCTTTTTTTGAAATAGTTGATTATTTTAGACATAATGTTGCTTTTATGTATCACTCCGCCCATTCAAACGAATCCCGAATCTGCTCAAGCGAATAACCCGCACCAAGCGCAATCATAAGTTTAATCCGTGCCTTCTGTCCGTTCAGATAATCTGCGAAAATAACACCTGCATCATACAAGCCTTTTCCCGCTCCTTCGTATGCATACACATGCTCAATTCTTCCAACAGGGCAGCGTGATACGAGTACAACAGGAATCCCTTTTGCAACAGCCTCAAGCAGTGCATAATAAACTGGGGGCGGTACATTTCCCACTCCGAATGCCTCGATAACAATCCCGCTCGCTCCTCGCTCTACCGACGTCTTAATAAGTTCACCGTCCATTCCCGAATAGCATTTGAAGAGGGGTACAAATGCCGGTAAGGAATCAATTGAAAATTGCTCGCGATGAAGAGGGCTTCTGTAGATTGTAAGTTTTTGGTTTATAATCCGTGCAACAGGACCAAAATCAAAACTTGCAAATGTATTCAGTTCGTTCGTATCTGTTTTTGAAACTTCACTTGCTGCATTGATTACATCCGATAGGCACACAAGCGTACCCATCCCTCTAAAACCCGGATTACTTGCAATTATGATTGCATCCCGAAGATTACGAGGTCCATCCCAATCCGGCTCACTGGAATTGCGCATCGCACCAACAACTACAATCGGTTTATCGGTTTTTACCGTACAATCAAGAAAGAATGCCGTTTCCTCCAAAGTATCTGTACCGTGAGTTACGATGATTCCGTCTATATCATCACGATTTGCAAACTCAGTTGCTTTTTGCGATAACGTAAGCATAAGCTCAGGAGTCATGTGCGGACCTGGAAATCGTCCAAACTCGAATGCTTCAATTTCTGCAAGTTCACCCGCCATAGGAACTGCATCAAGGATTTGAGTAGCTGAGAGTGAAGGTACAATTCCGCCGAACCCGACGTCGAGTTTCATGGCAATTGTGCCGCCAGTAAAGATAATAGCAATGCGAGGTTTCATTATTCTCTTATGAAAAGTCATTAATAGCCGAAAAGATGTATATTCAACTGCAAAATTACCGAAGTAAGCCGAACTTTTGGTATTTTCGGACTTAATGACAGCAAAAATTTAAAGGAAATGAATGAAAAGTTGTTTTCGTCGTACATATAGAAGTGTGTGCATTCTATGTTTGTGCAGCTTTGCAGCCGCTATTTTACTGGGTGCTTGTTCAGGTGTAAAGCATTGTTCGTCAGAACCGGCTGAAGGGAATTTGGGTTCAATCGTCAATTCATCTGCTGACGAATTTGCGCCCGTTCAATTTGGAAAATCAACGTTGCTAATAAGTTCTACCAACCGCGAACGTCAGC
>CALMMI010000506.1 GCA_937868245.1 uncultured Ignavibacteria bacterium
AAGAATCATCCCCTTCCTGTGGTTATAAAGGCTGATGGTTTGGCAGCCGGAAAAGGTGTAGTGGTTGCAGAAACTACTTTGGATGCGGAAAATGCAATAAAAGATATTCTGGGCGGCTCATTCGGGAGTGCAGGAGCCGAAGTTGTTGTGGAAGCTTTTCTGAAAGGCGAGGAAGCATCTGTTTTTGCAATTTGTGACGGAAGAAACTTCCTTACTCTTGCTCCTGCTCAAGATCACAAGCGTGCTTTCGACGGAGACAAAGGCAAAAACACCGGTGGCATGGGAGCATTTGCACCCGCTGCTATTGTTACGGAAGAGATACTCAAAAAAGTGAAGGAAAAAATCATTGCGCCTACCCTTGCGGGTATGGCGGAGGAAGGTGCACCATTTATCGGATGTCTGTTTGTAGGATTAATGATTGATAATGGCGAGCCAAGTGTTGTAGAATTCAACTGCCGTTTCGGAGATCCCGAAACTCAGGCAGTACTATCTGTAACCGAAGGAGATTTTGCAGATTTATTCTTTAGTGCAGCACTCGGACTGCTTCATCCGGGAGCGATAACCAATATTTACAATGGTTATGCGTGTAATGTTGTCTTAGCTTCGGGCGGTTATCCTGATACATACAAAACAGGATATTCCATTACCGGTATATCCGATGCTGAAGAAACGGGAGTTACTGTTTTCCATGCTGGAACAAAAATTGAAAATTCATCACTTGTTACTAATGGCGGTCGTGTTTTGGGTGTTTGCGGTAAAGGGACATCGCTTTCAGAAGCAATTAAGAATGCATATAATGGCGTTAATTTTATAAAATTTACCGATGAATATCATCGAACAGACATCGGTCATAAATCACTATAAGGATCACTTTCAATGAAAATTGCAATTACAGGCGGTGCGGGTTTTATCGGTTCACATGTAGCCGATACATATATCGCAGCCGGGCATGAAGTAGTTATTCTCGATAATTTTTCAAGTGGCAAACATGAAAATGTTAATGAGTCAGCACGCGTAATCGAAATTGATATTACTTCAGCCGATATTGATTTAATTTTCAAGAATGAAAAATTTGATATTGTCAATCATCATGCGGCACAGATTGATGTTCGTATTTCTGTCAATAATCCGCTCCTTGATGCTAAATTGAATATACTCGGAGGTCTCAATGTATATGAGGCAGCGGCAAAATACAAGGTAAAGAAAATAATCTTTGCTTCAAGTGGTGGTACTGTTTACGGAGAACAGAATGAATTTCCTGCAACGGAAGCTCACCCAACGAATCCATGTTCACCGTATGGGATAGCAAAACTCGCCAATGAGCACTATTTATTTTATTACCAGAAACAATACGGCATTAAATACGTAGCATTGAGATATGGTAATGTATATGGTCCCCGCCAAAACCCACACGGTGAAGCAGGAGTAGTTGCCATTTTTACTAATAAACTGCTCGACGGACAGCAACCCACTATCAATGGTAACGGGAAACAGACCCGTGATTAAGTGTATGTAGCCGATGTTGCACGTGCCAATCTTGCTGCCCTTAAAGAACACGCACAAGGTATCTATAATGTTGGAACAGCAGAAGAAATTGATGTTAATACAATTTTCCGTAAACTGAGAGATTCTGTAAATCCACAATGTGAGGAAATTCACGGCGAAGCTAAACCCGGTGAACAGCAACGAAGCGGGATAAGCTATCAAAAAATATACGATGAACTTGGGTGGAAACCTCAGATGGATTTCACTTCCGGCTTAAAACAAACTGTCGGGTTCTTCTACCAACAAATATAATATCCTACTATATCTGAATCTCTATGACTAAAATTCTCCCTCCAATTGCTCGAATCATACCACAAGAGACTGAAATTCACGATGATATCCGTATTGATAATTACGCATGGCTACAAGATAAATCTAATCCGGAAACAATAGATTATATTACTAAAGAGAATGAATATACAGATGCAATATTAAAACCTACTGAAGAATTGAAAAACCAGCTCTACAATGAAATGATTGGCAGAGTTCAGGAAACAGACTCCTCAGTTCCTTACAAACGGGGTGACTATTTTTATTATACCAGAACCGAAGAAGGCAAGCAATACGGTATTTTCTGCAGAAAACATAAGACTCTAGATGCTCCTGAGGAAATCGTATTAGACGAAAATGAACTTTCAGCAGGATTAACTCAATTCGTACTCGGTAGCAGAGTTGTTAGTCCTGATAACAAGCACATTGCCTATGCTATTAATACTTCGGGGAATGAGTATTATACAATTTACATAAAGAACTTAATCTCGAGTGAATTATGTCCGGAAACAATTACAGGAACTTCTGCCGGTTTAGCGTGGGCTAATGATAATAAAACTCTTTTCTACTGCAAGCAAAACGATTCTAAACGTCCCGATAAACTGTTTCGCCATAGCATAAATACCGATGCATCGAAAGATTCCCTTGTGTATCATGAAGATGACAATACTCTTTTTCTTGGTATATCAAGAAGTAGCAGTGGAAAGTTTCTTTTTGTATATTCATCAAACTTCGATTCGTCCAAAGTAATGTTTATTAATGCGGATGCTCCTTCCAAACCGCCTAAACCACTCTTTCCTTTTACTATTGGTGTGCAATATTTCCCTGAGCATTCGGGCGACTATTTTTATATCATGACCAATGAGTTTGGAAGTAACAACGCAATTGGTCGGATTCCGGTTAATAATCCTACTCAGGAAAACTACGAGGAGATTTTGCCGCATAGCTATTTAGTCAAAATCGAGAATATGACAACGTTTAAGAACCATTTGGTGATTACTGAGCGCACAGGTGGGTTGGAACGTTTTCGATGTTTTGACCTCAGAACAATGGAAGAGCACGTGGTTCAGTTTTCAGAGGAAGATTATACTCTCGGTCTTGATTTCCAATTTTATGATGGTGAATCATTACGATATAGCATTACTTCGTTTGCTACTCCAACCCAGATTTATGATTATTCATTAGCAACTCATGAACACATCCTCTTAAAACAGTATATGGTTCGTGGAGATTATGATTCGTCGTTATATGAATGCAAACGTGTGTACGCAACTGCTGAAGATGGTATGCAAATACCTATATCCATAATACACAAGAAAGGGTTAGTACTGAACGGAGAGAATCCCTTGTACCTTTATGGATATGGTGCGTATGGAATAACCCAGACCCCTACCTTTTCTCCATTACGTTTATCGCTTTTGCAACGTGGATTTGTTTTTGCCCTTGCGCATATTCGCGGTAGCGGATATCTGGGTAAAGAATGGCATAATCAAGCTAAAGTCCTCACAAAAAAAATTGTTTTTGATGATTTTATATCGTGTGCAAATTTTTTCGTTCAGGAAAGATATACTAATCCAAGTAAAATTGTTATTTCGGGTGGTAGTGCAGGTGGTATGCTTGTTTGTGCCGCAGCGAACAAGCGTCCTGATTTGTTTGCAATAGTCATCGCACGTGTTCCGGCTGTTGATATGATAACCAGACTTTTAGATTCTTCACTTGCAGGTACAATCGCTCATTACGATGAACTTGGTAATCCTGAAATAGAAGAACATTACAGGTATTTATTAACATACTCACCATACGATAATGTTAAACAGCAACCATATCCTCATATTTTCCTTTTCTCCGGCTTTAATGACCCCAGGGTTCAATATTGGCAACCAACAAAACTGGCAGCCAAACTTAGGGCAATGAAAACAAATGATAATTTGGTACTGCTCAAAACAAATATGAATGCAGGTCATTTCGGTGTAAGCGGTCGTTATGAACAATTCAGACAGGCTGCTTTAGAATATGCATTTATTTTTAGGCAATTCGGAATTTCCTAACTTTATAATCGCAGTATGAAACTCCTACATCCTGTTCAAAAAGTTTGGAAACGTACATTAACTAAATGGCAAATAAAAGCATTTCTTTCGTTCTTTGCTTTTGTTATGGTTGTTGGGGTATTGCTATATACCCGGCTTATCGTGAATGAACTCAGTGACCGGGAGAAAAAAACCGTAGAATTTTACGCAGCAATCTACTCCCGGTTTGTATCAAATCCAAATGCAAATGCTGATGATTTGCTTTTCACTATAGCTAAGATTAACAGCACAATATCATTTCCTACTATCTTTACTGACGGGCAGAACATACCCAATGTTCCTTATGCCGATTATTCTCAAAATATCTCCCTTGATACCTCCCTTTCTGCTCAACAGCAAAAGCAGTTTATGCAGAATATGGTTGAAGAAATGGGCAGTTTATACCCGCCTATTGATATTAAGAATGAACAGGGAGTACTCATCCAGAGGATATATTATTCAAACTCCCCTTTGCTACGTAGGATACAGCTCCTCCCATTTGTTGAAATTATCATTGTAAGTGCATTTATTTTTATTGGATACATTGCCTTTAGCTATCTCCGTAGAACCGAAGAATCCAATGTGTGGGTTGGAATGGCAAAGGAAGCTGCACACCAACTCGGCACTCCCCTCTCCAGTTTACTGGCATGGATTGAAATATTAAAAATGAACGCCGACGAACCTGAACTGTTTTCGGAAACAATTCAAGAAATGGAACATGATATTGCCCGCCTTAATATCATTGCAAACCGGTTTTCAACCATTGGCTCACTCCCCAAAAAGAAACCTGAAAACATTAGTGCAATTGTGGAAAAAGTATGTGCTTATTACCAGAAGCGTGTTCCTCATTTAGGAAAAAAAATCGAGATAAACCGTCAGCTTGATGAAACAATTATTGCCAATATTAATGTTGACTTATTTGAATGGGTAATTGAAAACCTTCTCAAAAATGGTGTTGAGGCTATTGAATCTCAAAATGGTTCGGTTAATGTAAAGCTCTTTTGGAATGCTCGCGGTAAGATTTGCCTTACAGTTCGGGATACCGGAAAAGGTATGACATCTCAGGTTAAAAGACAAGTATTCCTGCCGGGATATACAACAAAAAAACGTGGCTGGGGACTCGGACTCTCACTCTCGAAAAGGATTATAGAAAAATACCATAATGGTAAAATCTTCGTGAAAACATCTGCTCCTAATAAAGGAACTACTTTTGCAATTGAACTTCCTCAGAGTGACACTGAGTAGATAATGTATAAATACCTACTTTCAATAAGAATGCCCTCCAAAGAGGGCATTCTTATTGAATATCGATTCAGATGGCATTTTACAGTGCTTTCACACTTTTCTACAACTTGTCATTTTCCATTCTTTAACTCGGTATAATGGTCCGTAGTTCCTAACTAGAGCGCCTACCTTGGTTGTGAAGAAGCACGAGGCTGCTGACTAGGCTGTGCCTTCGGTTGTTGGCTTGGCTGCGCTCGTGGCTGCTGACTTGGCTGCACTCGTGGCTGCGCCTTCGGTTGTGGGCTTGGCTGCGCCTTTGGTTGTGGGCTTGGTTGTGCTCGCGGTTGTGGGCTTGGCTGTGCTCGCGGTTGTGGACTTGGTTGCACACGTGGCTGTACACGTGGCTGTGGACTTGGCTGTACACGCGGTTGTGTGCTTGGCTGCACGCGTGGTTGTTGCACAGGTTGGCTTGGCTGAATAACCCGTGGCTGATTTGTTTTTGCTTCAGGTTGACGTGGTTGTGACGAAGGTTCGGTTGGCTTTGTAACAGGCTGAGTTGCGTTACGAGGCTGTTGATTTGAAGGAACATTCAGCTTACGAGGCTCACTATGTTGAAATATTGAAGGTTGTGCAGGCTGCTTAACGGAAGAAGCCCCTGCTGATACATTAGTAGGACGAACTGTTCTTAAATCTTTAGTAGTTGATACTTTTGAAGGGGCAGGTCTGGGTTCGGTAGATGAAGTACTCCGTATTTCCGGTCTATATACCTGTAGTACACCTTTTGAACGTTCATTTCGTACAGGTGTATTACTTTCCTGAATGATAGTAGTACGTACCCTTCTTCCACCGTGTTTTTCAACATCGTTTCTGTCCGGTCCGGGATTATACCGCACATGATGGTATCCGTCCCTAAACTTATTAATTACATAAGTATTATGGATAATAACAGTATATCCTGATCTGTCAACATAATATCTATGAAGATTTCTTCGTCCTAAATCTCTGCA
>CALMMI010000507.1 GCA_937868245.1 uncultured Ignavibacteria bacterium
ATAACGGAGAATGGGCTGTTCTTTCCATTTGATGTTTGGGACAGCATAAGGGATATGAATCGCAGGGATGCTGTCTCTTTTCTCCGGAGGTGCTTGTACTACTTTGATAATAGTTTTCGCTTCAGGAACATCACATTTATGCACTGCACAACCTACGCCCCAACCGGCAGCAAAGAGTATTATCATTATTGAATAAATCAACATATTTAAAGCGGCATTGTCTGTCATGATATTGCGTGAGTTGTGTCTGCTAAAATTTCTATTATTCCACCTGCACCACTTATTGTAACTATCCGACCTTCGGAGTCTTTACATTGAATATCAAACTTGTAATTGCTTCCTGCGTTTAAGGCAGTTCGGTCAGAGGGATAAACTGTAATTCTGATTAAACCATTTGCCGGAGTAACTATTTGTATTCCATCTCCAACCGTTTTCTGCAACAATGCTTTTTCATCAGGTAGTGCATTGTCACGTTTTATCGTGAACCAAAATGACCAACCGGTAATGTCCTGAACAATTCTTGTAACTTTATCGATTACAATCAGTTCTATTTCCTCTGTATCACCAAGAATGAATTGGAGTTTCATTGCAGTTAGTTTTGTGTCAATGTACCGGAGAGCACTCTGTAGAAAACATTATTTGCTGTGCTCCATTGAATTGTAATTTGAATGGAGATAGGAGCAGTAAAGTCCACTCCATTTATTATTGCACCGTTTCCCGTGCCACCTGCAAAGTCATCTACTGGCGTAGGAGCTCCATTAAATGCCAATGTTCCTCTTCCTACGTAAATTGATGCACCCTCTCTATACATACGACCGGTGACAAAGTGCCGTCCTGTTGCAATGTTATTTGATACTGTAGCATTTACAAGAGTATCCGGTATGCCTTGTATCCATAAGATCACTTTTTGATTTTGGGCTATTCCGGAGTTTTGCTTGTTTTCCACGTTGAGAAAAAAGCAAATCTCATGATGATCATTCCAATTACTGTCTATTACCGCCGAGAAGACAGTGGTCATCGCGGAGGTGTTTTCACAAGAAGATGCAGTAACTACATACTGTTGAGCATTTACCGAAAGGCAGGAAACTAAGAACGCAAAAACAATTAAAATTAATTTCATATAAAATATTAAGGAATGTATTGAAATAAAACCGACCCTAAATTTGATGAACCCAAAGTGTCCATTGTGTAATATTTTCCTGAGAAAGGAACTACTTCGCAATACTGATTTACTGATGGTGCTTTGCATGGAATTGACCAATCAGGACTGCTTGCTGTTATATCGGGGCAGGTATATATCACACCCGAAGTATCAATAAATATATACATTCCATTGTCGTAGAAAATACCGGCAGACTGAGACATCGAAGGGCTTTTGAACGATGTCCATGCCGTTGATGTATTTGGAGAATAGTAAATCAATCCTCCTCCTGTATTGTCAAGTGCTACAAAATATCCGTTTATATAGTTTATGAACTTACCTGTACCTGCGGACAAATTACCCATTGTTGTTGCAGCTGCCCAAGTTGCACCATCGTCCGTACTTTGCCGGACAATGCCTGTCGTGCTTATTAATATCCAAACTTGCGAACCACCAAAAGAGCCGTTATTTGCAATCCCAGCCGATAACAAATTAGTAGCATAAGCACTTGATACTGAACTCCACGACTGTCCATCATTCGTTGATTTATAAACTACACTTCCTGAAGTGCCTGTGGCATATATCCACGTAGTTGATGAACCGTTCGCTCCACCCGGACACATAACACCGCCACTCAATCCTGTTGTTCCACCTGAAGTATTATTCCATGTCGCGCCATGGTCTGTAGAATACCTCCATACAGAATTACCAGCCGTTTGAATGATAACAGTACCACCTGAGCGAGCTCCCAACGTCATATTCGCATTTCCTGTAGCTCCATGTGCTGTTATCGTTGCGGCAGTACCGCTGTATCGAATAACATTCGTTTGATCCCCAAGTCCAATTACATTGGAACTTGTTTTGCTCAGTAATGAACATGACTGCCCTGTAAGACCTGCCGAACCTACCGAACCCTTTACGACTTTTGTTTCCCACTGACCAGTCAAATTTCTACTGTTACTTCCTCTTCGAAACCATAAACCTAATGAATCATACCAGACATCACCATCCGTTGGTGTGCTATTGGTGCATGCCGAAAACACCAGTTTCTTCAAAATTCCAAGTATTGAATAAGTAACACTCATATTGGTTAATTACTTGGAGCTACTGTAAATTCCCAAATTGCAACACCCGCACCGGCAGAGGAACTATCTGATGTAACAGCAGCTCTTGGCAAGCCGGCAGAAGTACTTCCAATAGGAATCACCGTATGGCTTGTGTATTGGTTTGCAAATTTTAAGTTACTTTCGGTGGTTGTCAGAGTAGTAAGTGGTGTTGAACCTTGAATTGATAAAGCAACTGTCGGAGCTGTACCATTGAATGGAGTATCAACTCTCACATGTTGCCGGAGTAATCTTGCACCGTCAGGAATAGGAGTAGTGGCGTTTACATTGGTAGAACCAAATACAAACGGAACTTCAATAATTTTAACCATTCCGACACCTGAACCCGAACCGTCACCTTTGCCAGTCCATGCACCGGATTCCTTATAATAAATCCCATTTGCAATCAAACTGACTGTGCCTGTGATTGCACTTGTTGTAGCAATTCTAAGCGCGAAGGGAGCTAATATTAATTCTGTACCGTCATCATAGACAACATCACCTGCGGTAAAATCATCTCCGGTGGTATGGCAAAAACCGAACTTCGTAGTATTATCTCCTGGGTCTGGAGCTGATGCTCCTGCAAAAGAAAATTCAATCAATGCACCATTGGAGAGTATATCATACAACGTAACGACATCATTAAGATTCGCTCCGGTTTCCAAAGCTAATGCTCTGAGTGTTGCAAATCCGGCATCACCTGCACTGCGAACTTCCATCACACCGGCATTATGTTTTACAGCTACTCCAGTTGCACCTCCCACACCCAATATAGCGAGCATTGTGCCTTTTAAGTCAGATAAATACGTTGGCATAAATTCTAAATATAAATGATAATAATTCTACCGTTGCCTGTTGTGGGTGTCCCACTAAAAAACGCTTTGTATGATTGAGCTGCGTCTAATTGCAGATAGTTTGTTCGCTCATAAGTACCTTCTACCATGTCCACTTCATCTGCCGTCATTAATTTACCTTGTGCGGATTGAGTACCAATTGTAATTGCACCGGCATCAAACGACTCTTCTATTTCAACTACAGTCTTAAGTATGAAACTCCCTGAGGGGACTTCTGCAAGAATAAGTGCTGAGGTAAAATCCTCGAAGTTGAACGTTTGAATAATCGGTGCAACTCCAGTTTGAGATTCTGTAGTTCTTTCGTAAATCACTATACCCGGAAATTGAACTACAGGTGGTTCTTCGATTTGCAATAGTGACCAGTGCGTGATTTTGCAGGTGTATTTCGGATTGTGCGTGATTACTGCTGCGTACATTTTGGCTCCACCTGATTACCGCTACATAAGAATTTTTTGATCGTTCTCTTTTGGCTACCTTAATACCGTTCCTACTACCTGCTTCATTGGTATTGCCTTCTATTGTTGAATCTTTCACAGAACCTTCTATAGTTACAAAGCCCTCATGTCCATTCCACAGCTGACCGATTGATTCTTTACCACCGCCTCCATGCCGGAGGCAGAATATATCCCCCCGTCGCGATTGCGACGGGGGGAGAACCTTAAGTCCACTTCCGACCATAGCAGCATATTTGAGCTGCTTCGAAACGGATGCTACTTTTGGAAGCGGGTTTATTAAACCCAAGTTTTTAGTCGCTTTATCTGTTGTTTTATACACATAACTCACACACCAATACGACCCAAGAGCCGCTCCGACAGTTCGATTCATATCGTCAATTGCCGGACTTCGATTTGGAATAATTTCCTTTACTCCGAGATAACCTTCAGCGACTTTCATCGCTTCATCAACAACAATATCAGAACGCCCCATTGACTGCGACAGCAATTGCGATTGCAAGGCAACCACAATCAAGAGCAAGAGCAATAGGATTCTCACTGATTTTTGAATCAGTATCATGCCACCTCCCTTTGAAAAAAAGTTTATATAATACGAACATGGCAAGCACTAAACTTGCATTAAACAATTTATTTACGACTTTTACTGATGCAATGGAAACCTCCTCACCGGCGAATGCAACTAACAGCAGCATAAGCCCTGCACCCAAAACAAAAGCGAGCATTCCAAACCGGATTGAACTATTTATTTTCACTGATTTGTCCCCAAAAAATTACTTCAGTTTTGAAACGAACATAATATTGCCAAATACCTTCACTGGTACTAACGAACCCGTCTGCATCAATCAGGAGACGTGACATTGTTATTTCACCTACTACTGGCTGATGAAACCACATTGCGCTTATCACTTTTTCAAGAGCCGCAAGCGCTCCATTCCTACCGGTATAACCACGATTAACAATTCTGAATTCTACGATTAAATCCCTGTCAGTTACACCGCTGTTTTTCTTTGTGTATTTGCTGCCTACATAATTGACTAAAACATCTGTTGTCACGTGTTTTGGGCTATATGTGTTGACATTGTCGGGGAAAGGGAAAACCAACATCTCTTCACGCGTTACTTTATCCTCTAACGCTTTTATCAAATGATTCTGTAAATCAACTATCATAGCATTTGCGATAAACGTGATTGTGAAAATTCTGCGTCGCTTTCTGATTTATTCACCAAAACAATAGTGCTGTTTTCCACAACAACTGCTTGCTCCGGAAATAAAGTATCCTTACCTTTGAGCTTTGCATCACGAATTTCCTTAAGCCAATCAATAGCATTTTTTAGCCGCTTTCCTATGCCTTCAGGAGCTTCACTGTTTCGATGAACATGAATGCCATAAATTGCAAGTTCCACCGCTATTTCAGTTAACGACACATGATTACTTGGCAATGGCAAGCTATATCCACCTGCGATTAAATACGTCTCAATTTTCGCATTAACACTCTTTATAATTGCGCTTATGCGAATTGGTATTTGCTCGTTATCTGAACCGATAGATTCGTCATCAAGCAAGTTATCAATAAGCTGCTTTGCCATTCCTGTGTTCTCGATGTCTGTTCTTGTGCAATAGTCCATTTTTTTTAATCGCGCTTTGTAGAGTGCGGTTTCAACCGGTTGTCCATTCCCAGTTGTGGACTAAACCGCCCTCTACATTGCGCCTCTTCTATGGGGTTTGTAATATTTTTAGTTATAAAATCGAAGGCAGGAAAGGAGTATAAATTCTAAACCTGCCTCGATAGTGCCGCCACTTCCTGCCGATGAACCAACACCAAGTTCATCAGACCAGTTCGGCTGCGCATTAATAAATCCGCTGCGAGCAATCTACCACAATCCAAACAGAAAGGGTCAACGGATTCCTTCAGCGGTATTATCTACTGATCGCTTCAGCTACTCCTAAGCGAATCAATCGCCGTGCTTCAGGAATGTCCATGTCAACATCACCTGTAATTAATCCCTTTGCATCTTCTACACGACCTGTGATCCTGATCCTCATAGTTTTCACCTGTTTTGCTTCTTTTTCCTCTTCTTTAGGTGTAGGAGGTTCTTCAGGTTTAACTACCGGCTTCGTTACTGGCTTAACTGCTTGCTTGTTGCTTTTTGTCGCAGACTTTCCACCTTGTGTTTTCTTTATTTCAACTGCGGGTTCACTACCCGGAGAAGATGCGCCGACAACTGTATCTGACATAATAAAAAAAATAGAAATTGATAAATAGGTAATTGTATTATGAACCAGTTACGGTTGCTGTCAGTACTCGACCTGGATTGTTTACTGAAGTCAATGGGTTAGTTTCTACAAGAATCCATGTTCCACTCGGATCTTCTTCTTCCCATGATTTCGAGAAGAATTCAACAGGGTTTAGATTGCCTTTATTGTCAACAACGGGAGCGAAGTTTCGTACAAAATCATTACTTGGAGCTATTAAAGAAACATCGTCAGGTGAGAACATTTGCTGTTCATCATCATTGTCATCAACGTACTCTTGGGCATATTCATACCAATCAATGTTCATGTATCGACCTAAATAATTTGCTTCTCCGGAGTCAAGATTTAGAACCCCGACTTTATAATTCAAATTATTTAGCCCCTTCATAACTTTTTCATCAGTCAAGAACGCATCAGCTGCCGAAGTTCCAAGTATGCCAATAGTTGGCGATTTACCACAGTCTTTCAGAACTATTTTTTTCCAAGCACGGATATCCTTAACTATATTTGGCGCTGTACTATCCCACTTTGCAGTGCCTGACTTAACAGGTAAATGAGAAGACTCAAACCCGAAGTCTACTGTAAAACTTATATCAACACCAATTACAGTAACAACACCCTTAAGTGCCTGGCAAGCCATTAACTCCATTGAAACAATGGTTCGGTCTTTTAGCTCTGCCAAATTTTCAACAAGTATTGTTTTTTGTGCAGCTGCTTGAGATTGACCTGCATATAAACCTCCTTGCCCAGTCTGGGATAAGGCTGCCGCAGCAGAAGAATTCATCTTTTCACGAAAATGAGGAAGTTTCAAAGTCTTAATCTCTTCTCCACCTTTAACGACAACTCCTGCCGGAGATGTTCTCCGTGTTGCTTTTGCCATTCTTCTCTTACGACGCTTAATTGGTATATCAACATTTTCTGTAAAATGCTGTTTTCTAAAACCAAAAATGAGATCAAGAACGAACTGGTTTGCAGGGACAATAGTATTGACCGTTTCGGTCAATGACCTTGCTGTTAATAATGATACTGACATATTAGTTTGCACCTTTCACGAAAATTCCAAATTCCTGTAATTTTAATCCTGCTGCCGCAGTGTAACCTGTTAGGGCAGCACTATTGAATTCACCATGAACAAATGCACTTGCCAATTTATCACCGGCAGCTGCATTGCAATCATGAGCAAGTATAGCTCTTGCGACTTCAGAGCCATCGGTATTAGCAGAATTAAACGCTTTATACTTACCACTTCCGGCTGCTACGGTAACTGTGAAAGTATCGCCAACGGCGAAGTCAGTTCCAACATCATTAATAGTAAAACCATTTATATGGTCAGATGTATATGCAGTTCCAACCACCGCGTCTGGAAGTCGTTCACCGGTGGGAGATGTCACGATAAACGTTCCTGAATTACTTGCAGTAGAAACACACTTCAACTTGTAAATCCCCGCCTTTGCATAAGTACCTAATGTAATTGTTCCTGTGCAAGTACCACCTCCGGTATTTGTACCTGAACCAATAGTTCCTGCACCTTTGTCAATACGACCCACAACCGTTCCCCTTACTAAATTCTGCCCACTTAACAGCGTAAGAGGAAGCTGTATCGGTGGATGATTGCCAACGAGCAAACTGTCTTCGCTGGCTTTGGTTTCGGAGCTAACTCCGTAATCTTCTGGAGTCATTTTATTTCATACCCCTTGATTTGTTATAAGCATCAGCAAGGTTTTTACCTTCGCTCTCTTCTTCTTTATCACCGGAAAAATCCTCACGAGCTTCTTTCACTCCGCCCGGAACATAAACTAACGGCAATTGTTTTAAAAATGATTTGAACTTACTTCCGACAGTGGTTTTTTCACCACCGGAGAACTCCAAAACATCTTCTCCACTAATAGCCATAAAAATATCAGCTGCAATCGTCTTTCCGGCAGGTGTAAGTCTGCCTTTCATTTCGTCAGAGCCACAGAATTGGTCAAATTCTGTTCGCTTCAGCTTTGTCTTGTTAGCAGCATTTTCTTGTTCGAGAACGGCGTTTTTTGCCTTCTCTGCATCAAGTTGCGCTTGCAAGTCTTTGTCCACTGTTTCCTCCTGCTTGTCTGTTGAAAAAATAATATTTGAACCTGCATTATCTACTTGAAATTGCAAACGCTCAAGCCATTTTGTTATCCATTCCCAATCGTTAGGAGGGTCGATTTTCAGTTCATCCAAAAGATACTGAGGGAATAGAGACTCCGCCGATTCAATTCCGTTTTTCTCTATTTCATTATCCCTGAGTTTTTGAAACATATCCGCTACATATCGCAACCGGTAATCCCCAAAATCCTCACTACTGAAATCAATAACTGTTTCGCCCTCTCCTGAAAAAAGGTACTCCGGAAGTCCGCGAACCGCAGGAGGGTCATCTGTAAGAAACCCTACATGCCGAATGGAACGGTCATCGCCTAATCGAACCGAAATTCCTCTGAATTTTTTCTGATTGAACTGTTCTGCCAAACTATCGCTCACATGGTCAGGAAGTATTTCTACAATGCCGTTATTTACACGCACATCATTTGCGATTGCTCCCCCAAATGTCACCGATTCACTTTTCGGATGATTAACAACAAAAGGAATTACCATGTCTTTTAATGCTTTTGTAGAAGCCACTATCTGATCTACAACTTCTTTTGTTGCATCAAAAACCTCCCCGCCTTTTCGTGTCCATTTTCCTACTTTGAAAACGGGCATCCAATTGTATTTTTTTGTGTCGCTCATTAAGAAAAAGTTTGATTTGCAGATTTTCGTTCAGAATCACGATGCAAAATTAATCCAATGCAAATGCTTGACTTGGTGAACAATTCAAAGAATTAGTCATAAAGATAAGTACGTGTAGCGTATGCAATTTTGCATTTTCAAATTTGCCCAAATTTCTATAATTTTTTTTCGAAGGAGGTGATAAGTGTTTGAACCGTGGATGGAGAAAGCATTACAATATGGAGGTGCAGCTGCAATGCTATTTATTCTCAGTTATGTGTTTAATCGCTCTCAAGATAAGAAGTGGGAAGCGACATACAAACAACAACAAGCCGCAGCGGAAGCGGAACAAAAACGGTGGGAGGCAACTTTTGCCAAGCAAAAATCTGATGCAGAGGCGGAACAAAAACGGTGGGATGCTTTATTTGCTGAACGGAAAGAAGAAGCTGATGCCGAACGAAAAACACGGAAACGCGAACAAGAGAACTGGATGGACGTTCGCAACAGGGAATTTGAATTGCTCACGAATACTATAAAAATCATTGACAAACATACTGACGCTATTGTGGAATTAACCAACCACATTAAATCAGGGTCTGCCTGTCAACTACACGAATACTCAACAAGAGGAAAGGCATTGTAATGAATCAAAACCAACTACTCCTGAAAGGGATGTTTGGAGAGCTTGAGAAAGAAGAGTCTGCATTGGACTTAGTCTTTGAAAATGACCTTGCTGCTATTCACAATGCTACCGGCGCATTCGCTCTATTGGTTGTAGATGAGCTTTCAAACATAAACTTAGAATTGATTCAGATCAGATTGGACGCATTAAAGAAAGCTCAAGCCCGGTTACTCGAAATTCGCTCCAAAAAAGCTAAAATACAGAAAGAACTCTATGAGTAAGAAGAACCTTCATTACAACGAAGCGGAACAGCTTTTCGTAGTGGAGGGCTATTCCCTTGAAATGATTTCTTCACAAACAGGTGTATCTACTCGGACATTGCAGGAGTGGAAAGCTGAAGGGACATGGGAAGCAAAGAGAACTGAATTGCGACGCATTACTAATAATACCGGCGAACAAGCTACATCAATTGCTGCTAAAATTCTAAAGCGAATTTTGGATAAAATTGATAATGATGAAGAACTAATTCCAACCGAAATCTTATTTGTTAAAGAATTCCTTCCTTCCCGGAACAAAATAAAGACTCCTGAAGAAGCCGCTGCGGATAAACAACCTGTCTCTAAATCTACCGGTGTATCTGAGAATACACTTGCGAAATTCAGAAAATTCATGGGGCTTAAATCGTGAGTGATACACCTTTTTTTCTACCCTATCAAGTTCGATGGCTTGAGGATCAAAGTCGAATCAAGATTTGGCAAAAATCACGACGTATTGGAGCTTCGTATGCATGTGCCTATGAAGATGTAGAGGATTGCGTTGCTAATCGTGTTCCGGCAGCTTGGTATTCAACAACAGACAAGGACAATGCAAAGGAGTATATCCGGTATTGCGCCTTCTTTGCAAAAGCCCTAAATATCTTCGCCACGGACTTAGGTGAAGTGGTTATAGATGAAAAAAAGAATATCACCGCACATTCCCTCTCTTTTGAGAACGGCAACAGAATTTATGGACTGAGCAGTAGCCCTACAGCATTTAGAGGAAAAGGTGGGAAAGTTACACTTGACGAGTTTGCATTCCACGAAGATGATAAAGGATTGTGGGCAGCAGCCCAACCTACAATGTTATGGGGATATCCATTGCGAATACTAAGTACTCACAATGGAACTCAAACTCTTTATTATAAATTCATACAGGAAATTCTTGAAGGCAAGAAAAGAAAATTCTCACTTCATACAACAGATATTTTTAAAGCAGTTGAAGAAGGGCTTGCTGATAAGATTTGCGGCAGAAAATTAACTGATCAAGAACGAGTACAATGGATTGAAGATTTACGTGAATTCTGCGGGAATGAACTTGTTTTTAATCAGGAATATTGCTGCATTGCTGTAGATGAAGCTACTACTTTTTTCACATACGACCTAATTACCTCTTGCGAATCCTCAAACACGTTGTATGATTCATTAGACAACATGCTCGGATATCTCTATGTAGGAATGGATATAGCAAGGGTAAAAGATTTGTCGGTTATTTGGGTAGCTGAAAAATTGGGAGAAGTGCTTTACACACGTAAAGTTATTATCCTTGAGAAAATGCTATTCAGACATCAAAAGGAAGTTTTGTATTCTATACTTAGACATCCAAACGTTCTCCGAGCTTGTATTGATTCTACAGGTATAGGAATGAATTTAGCAGAAGATGCTATGATTGACTTCGGAAAACAAAGAGTCGAAATGGTACATTTTACTGCGCCGGTAAAAGAGGATTTAGTATTAGAAATAAAAAACAGGATGGATGACCGGCAAGTTGTTCTCCCTGAGAGACATGATATCAGAGAGGATTTTCATAGTATTCAAAAGTTCATGACGGCTGCCGGAAACGTTCGATATGATTCTGCAAAAACTGATAATGGAGTAATAGGACACGCAGACCGATTTTGGGCAGCCGCTCTTGCCGTTCATGCAGCAAAAGGAACTGCGCCAATAGACAACAAAATAGTAACCGGGGCAGCCCCAGAATCAGCATCCATCATCGACATGATGTACTAACGCACAAATGCCCGACAAACGCAGAACACTCGAAAACACAATCCATCATAGCCAAAATTAATTTACGACGCTGTTAAACGGCTATTAAACGGTATTAAACGCATATTTAATAAACATGGGACGACAATCTTCAATAGTTGACATATACGGCAAGCCAATCGAGTTGGATTTTGCAGGTGAGAGTACTACTCCTGCAATCGCAGGATATGGTTCAGACCCTGACTATACAGCCACCACGGTATATATGCCGAACCCGGACGCGACACTGGCTAAAATGGGCGAAAAGATAGCAGTGTACGATTCAATGATGGATGACGCAAAAGTCTGGTCAAGTTTTGAAAAGCTTTGTGATGGTGCGAAACGGTACAAATACGAGGTGAGACAGGGTAAACTCGATGATAAAACGTATCAGATTATCAAAGACTATTTCGATACGATGAAATGGAATTTGTTTGTCGAGTCAGTACTCAGGGCGCGGTTATACGGTTATCAACCAATAGAGATCGTTTGGGAAGACAGAGACGGTGTTATACTACCAAAAGCACTGGAGGTACGACCTCAGTCCAGATTCGTATTCAAAGCTGAAGATGGCTCACCACTTCTAATCACCAAAGATGAAAAAGACGGCATTTGGAAACCGGAGTGGGATAATTCATTCATATTCCCTAAATATCACGCAACCAAATCACCCTATGGAACGGCAGTCCTTTCCAAATGCTTTTGGAACGTAGTTGCAAAACGTGCAGGAGTTAAGTGGTGGATGACATTTCTTGAAAAATACGGCACTCCGTGGCTCTTAATGTTTGCAGGTCAAAATGCAACTGATGACGATATGAAGAAACTTGCGGCAGCAGGAGAGAAAGCAATAAGGACAGCCGTACTGGTTATGAAAGAAGGCAACAGAACAGAAATTGTGGAGTCAACTCAAAAATCACAAAGTACCGACGCTCACAAATCATTTATTGATTTCCATAACGAGGAAATTGGAATTGCTATAACATCCGAGAACCTGACCAGTACCAATAATGGGGCAGGTAGTTATGCCGCATCACAAACCGCTGAGAGTATATTGGACACTGCAATCAATTCATGTGTTGAATTGATCACTGAAACGGCTGAGGAATTGACACGGAAAATTATAACAGTAAACACCGGTGTTTTTTCAGTAGTGACATTCAATAGCTATGACCCGCAATACATCAACATGGGATTAGTTCAGAGAGACAAGGTATTGAAAGAAATAGGAGTCAATTTCACACCTGAATATGTTGCAAGGGAACACAAATTGCAGTTGACCGATTTCACTATGGTATCAACTGAAGCAGCTCCACCTACACCTGAACCAATTACACCGGAAGCAAAAGTAGAATTTGCCGGCAAAACAGACATGCCTCCTGATCAAGTTGAGATTGACAGACTTGGTGACTCTGTTTTTAAAAATTCTGAGTTAAATCAAAAACTGCTCAAAAAAATGACTGAGCCGGTAATGGACTTTGTTTCCGGAGCGGATTCTTTTGAAGATGCAGAGAAAAAACTTGCGAAGATCTATCCTAAAATGGACAGCAAGGGGATTCAAACATTAGTTTACAAACTATTAGCAACAGCTCGGATAGTTGGCGAAATGAGTGCCGGGAATGAGGAGTAATAAATGAGTGACCACAAACTACATTTATTAGTTCCCTTACCGGCAGCAGAATTATATGCACGTTCTACAGAAGTAATGCATAAAGACGGATGGAAATCCCCTTGGAATCCAAACGAGAAAATGAGCGTAGGATTACAGAGAGACAGGATTAAATTTTTCGGATTGAATGGTTCAGAACGCGAAGAAGCAGAACTTTCCAAAGTCGTAATTGCTAAGATTGAAGAAAGTAAAAAATCAAAATCTGATGCAGAGTATAATGATATTGCACAGGATGTATTAAAACGAATTCAAGAAAGAGCTTCCAAGAAATGATGTTACTTCTTAATGAATTCAATATCGGTCAGATAGTATATCTACGTACCGACAAAGAACAACATAAGCGAATGGTAGTTGAAATACATGTTATGCCTTATAATTATAAATACAGAGTCGCATGTGGTAACGATGAATGTATTGCTTACGAAATCGAACTCTCTTCGGAGCCGGACATAACAATTGTTTAATTTTATTAATTATTGAGTAAACAGTATGAATTTCTCAGAAGTATTGCGACATCTGCAAAATGGTAGTTTAGGTTCCCGTAAAGCATGGGATGACAATAAAAATCATGTTGCAAGGGTAGTTTTCTTGCAAATTGATGCACATATTCCTGGTGAGGCAGTGCCTAAAATGCAAAGTGTACCAAATTCAGTAAAAAACATGGTAGCTGATAAAGGTGCTCACTTATTGCATTATACCAATCAAATGGCAATCATTGACATAACTAATAAGACTTGCTTTACGATCGAAGGATACAGTCCGAGTGTTCAGGATACGCTTGCAGGTGATTGGTATTCAATCTATTAACTCATGAGTCTATCTATAGAAGACATATTCGCCGCTTTTGACAAACCTCCGGAGAAAGCCGTTGAATTTCTCAAAGCGCAGGGTTTGGCAATAACATGGAGTGCAAAAGATTTCGCAGCATTGGAGGAGCAATCCTTCACTATTGCGAAAGTCATGCAACTCGACATATTGCAGGATATGTATGACGAGGTTCAGAATGCTCTCAATAACGGTATAACATTCCACGAGTTCAAAAAGAACGCACAGGAACGGCTCACCGCCAAAGGATGGAACGGTGAACGTGAGGTTACAAACCCGGAAACCGGTGAAGTTGCGACTGTGGATTTAGGAAGCCCCTGGAGACTTCGTGTTATATTCGATACAAACCTCCAAACGGCGTATATGGCGGGTAGATGGTTGG
>CALMMI010000508.1 GCA_937868245.1 uncultured Ignavibacteria bacterium
CCTTGCGAAACAATTTCAGAAGGATTTAGTGTAGAAAACTCCGGGAGGATATGGAATCTGTTTGCTGCAACAAGAGCAATTTCACGCTCTTCTGAGCGAAGATTTTTGAGAAGAAGGGATGCTTTCACTTTCCCTTCATACAGGCGATGTCTTTTATTAGACATAATAATTTCTCCTTGTGCCGCACAACCCACGTAAGCAGCGAAATTATTAAATCAATAATATATAGACTTTGAGAGAATGAAGGATAACGTCGTTTTTTGTGGGTAAGGGCAGTCCTATCACAACCCTGATTGCAATTTACGCAAAATTCATATCACATGAAAAGATTTAACCCTTATTAACATTTTCGTTATCAATGCTCACGAAGCTGTATTACATTTCCATCCCACTGAATTATACCGTCTTTCTCCAAGCCGGAAAGCACCTGTTGCAGCCATTCGTGGTCTGCATCAGTTGCTAATTCTCCGAATAAAGAAACGTTTATACTTTCCGATGTGAGTTCGTGAGTATTACGAAGTAACTCTACCGTTCGCCCACGCCAAATTCTACGGGGTATCCCATTATATGATGGTTCAGCACGTTTTGGTGCGGTATATTCAATCATCTTTCCAGAAGAAATACAAGAATCATTTAACGGGCAATTTTTGCAGTCAGGTTGGCGGGCAGTACAGAATATCGCGCCAATATCCATAATTGTCCGAGGAAAGATTTCTCGGGTAGATACTCTCTGCAATTTCATGTATTTCTTTCTCGGGTGCAACCGAAGAAGTCGTTTCCATTTTGAAGAAAACACGGGAATAGACACGGCGTATATTTACATCTACTACAGGAATATCAATCTTAAAACTGAATGACATGAGTGCAGTAGCTGTATAGCGTCCGATTCCGGGAAGAGAAAGCAGTTCATCTAATGTGCGGGGTATCAGTCCGTTGTGAAGTTCGCAGATAGCCCTGGCTGCGTCTCGCAAACGCAGAGCACGGTTGTTGTATCCCATTCCCTTCCATGCACGGATAATATCTGCATTGTTAGCTTCTGCCAGAGCAAATATGGTAGGAAATTGTTCAAAGAATATGGGTAGCTTTTCTTCTACCCGTGCTGTTTGGGTTTGTTGTAGCATTACTTCCGACACAAGCGTTAGAAACGGCTCGGGAGTTTCTCTTCTCCAGAGAAACTCCCGTTTGTTTTTCTTGTACCAGTCTAAAACTGTATTTTGGAAGCCATGCCGGTCTTTTGGATTCATTTAGTTTGCTACAACTATTTTAACAGTTTGGCTGTGCTTATCTTGAGTAAGTGTTAGCAAATACACTCCTGCACCAACACGGTTTCCTCTTGAATCGGACAAATCCCATCTGATAGTCTGATCACCACTTTGGAAATCATTTTTTCCGAGAGACTTGATTGTATTACCTGAAAGATCGCTGATTACCAAATTAGCAACTCCCGATTGTTCCATTGTAAAATGAATATCCGAATAACGGACAGCTGGGACAGGTGATGTAACCATTCCTGCAATAGCATTATGCTGCTCATCTACACCTACAGTTGTCAACGAAATACCCACACTGTCGCTCAAATCGTAATAACTGCCTGTAGTTGACTGCTTGAGCTTTGCTGCTCGAACTAAATACGAATATGGCTTTTGTTCGAGAACAGTATTATCGGTATATGTCCTTTCAGTAATTATCGTTGGATTAAGCTGTTTGTAGGCAGCATTAGGAGAATCGGAACGATATACAAAATACCCCTCAATCTT
>CALMMI010000509.1 GCA_937868245.1 uncultured Ignavibacteria bacterium
CCGTGAGAAGTACTTGAAAATTAGTAATTACATCCAGAACTAGGAGCTTCTTACTGCTGTTGAAATACGCAAGAAATTTTACGAAAAGTGCAATCAGTATATTCAGTCCAATCAGCCTGCCTGCCCATTCGATTTTATTAAAGAAAAGGATACTCAGCAGAGTATAAATACTCGACAAACCGAGTACATATATATCTATTGTATTGTAATGAACAGAAAACTTAGATTTGTGATGAGTGGAATGGGTATCTTTCGTTAGCTTCGCTGCTGGCATATCAGTTCTATTTGAGTATATTTACGTAGTTTCAAAGTAAATTTTACGTAAAATTAGCTGTTTTTAAAGTAATTTCGATAGTATTTCAATTTTTCGAGAGAATAATGATAACACTGTATCCAAAGCGTATTCCCTTTTACTCTGTGATAATACCAACATTTAACCGTGCTGAACTGCTCCCCAGAGCACTCAAATCATTACTCAAACAAACCGAAACAGATTGGGAAGCAATTATCTGCGATGACGGCAGTAACGATTCAACATTTTCCGTAGCACAGGAATTTATTTCGCAAAATTCTAATATTAGGTATTTATATCATGCAAACCGTGGAACAGGGCTTACCCGTAATTCCGGAATTCTGGCTGCTTGTGGAATGTTCGTTACCTTTTTGGATTCAGATGATGAGTATTTGCCGGAGCACCTTGCAATTCGTAAGGAAATATTATGGGATTACCCCGAAGTTGATTTACTACACGGAGGAGTTGAAATAATCGGAAACCCATTTGTGGCAGATAAAGATAATCCCAAAAAGCAAATCCACCTTTCGAAGTGTGTAATAGGCGGGACGTTTGTGATAAAAAGGACATCAGCTTTAACAATCGGCGGGTTTTCAGAACTTCGTTATGCGGATGATGCAGATTTCTTTGCCAGGGCTCAAGAAGAAGGCTTTACTATCGGGGAAACAGATGCAGCAACATACGTTTATCATCGTGATACACCGGATTCCCTTTGCTCAACCCAAGTGTAGTGCAGTAAGTAACTGCACCTAATCCTGTATTACTTCACTCGAGAAATCACCGCAAACCGTACCATAACTTTTGTATTTACACCCAATCCGTTGATTTTACGGCAGTTTTTTGTCGGGATTTAGTTAATTTTACATTCTTTAGCATATTCAACCCTTTACTTTCAGGAGTTTATTTTGGCTCGCACACTCAGCGTTCTCTTTATTGGTGATATTGTTGGCAATCCGGGCATGAATGCCGTCCGTACTTTTCTCCCGTCTTTTATCCAGAAATACTCAGCACAATGTGTTGTTATTAACGGCGAAAATATTGTTAATGGTAAGGGTCTTACAGAGAAGGAAGCAACAGAGCTTTTTGCACTTGGTGCAAATGTAATCACAACAGGTAATCACGTGTGGGAAAATTGGCAATCACGTCCGTTACTTGCATCCAATCCGCTTGTACTTCGTCCGTTAAACTACCCTGCGGGTAATCCCGGGCGCGGTCATGCCATTGCTACGCTTCCCAACGGGATTAATGTTGGAGTGTTGCAATTGCAGGGTCGTACTTTTATGCAGTCGATAGACTGTCCGTTCAGAGCAGCCGACTCTGCACTTGCAAAATTACAGGCTCAGTGCAAGATAATCATTGTGGATTTCCATGCTGATGCAACAGCCGAAAAAATTGCAATGGGGTGGCATCTCGACGGCAGGGTAAGTGCTGTACTCGGTACACATACCCACATCCAAACAGCAGATGCACGGATACTTCCCAAAGGAACTGCCTATATAACCGACGTGGGTATGACAGGTCCGTATGATTCTGTTCTCGGGATGCAAAAAGAAATTGCCTTGAAACGATTTATCCTCCAAACAGCTCATAAATACGAAACAGCCACCGATGATATGCGGCTTTGCGGTGCAAACGTTGTTATAGATGAGCAAACAGGTAAGGCAATTTCAATCAAACCGTTTATGTATCCTGCCCCTATTACTGATATTTCGGAGTTATAGATTTAGTATTTTGATAGAGTATATCTCGTCACTATAGAATATTTAAGGAGTAATCCTTATGAACATCAGAACATTACTCTTTTCTTTACTGTTGATTTGCTCTATTTCAACTATTGAACTTAAAGCTCAGGTTGGTTTACTGCAAGGTAAAGAGATTCTCCCTGCATCTAAAGAAACAGGTAGATTGGATGCAGTGTTAAACCATGTTGCAATGATAAGGGTTCAACCGGAATTCAAATCGTTGGATAAGGCTCAACGGGCACTTGCTCCATTTGGGATTAGAATCCTTGCCCCTTTCCTAAAACCTGAGCAAAGTTTGGCTTATCAATTTGAAAAGAATAATCCTGACATTCAAACGCCAACTCCTGCCAATCGTATCAATGATATACTACGGACTGAAGAACCTTTGCTTCGCACGTATATTATAGAATATTCAGGTAATGACTCTCCTGAGCTTTTCTGTTTACGGGCAGGGCAACATTGCGATGTAATAGAAATCGCCGAGCCATATTATCTGCCTGCTCTCGCCGGAGGAACTCCGAACGACTCTCTTCTCCCTCTCCAGAACACCCTAAAAACCATGAAAGCTATTGAGGCATGGAATATCTACGAAGGAGATTCTACAGTTGTTATAGCTATCAGTGATGCAGGTACAATGCAAGACCATGAAGATATTTTCGGCTCATTGTGGGTTAACGCAAACGAAATTCCGGGTAATCGCATCGATGACGACGGCAACGGGTACACCGATGATTACCAAGGCTATAATTTTGCATGGAAAGATGACGGTACAGCACCGGGAAATACATATAATAAAATTCAGGCACATGGTACGTACACAGCAGGAATAGCAGGAGCTACTGCTAATAATCATATAGGAATCTGTGGAGCAGGTAACAAATGCATAATTTTCCCTTTGAAATGTACATCTGAGAATAATGCCTTTGTAATATCGTACGGTTATCAGTCTATTATCTATGCCGTCTTGATGGGGTTTGATGTGATTAATTGCAGTTGGACTTCTTTTAATCACTCATGTATCAATCAATCTGTTATTGATTATGCTCTTAGTAAGAATTTAGTGGTTGTTGCAGCGGCTGGCAATGGTAATAAGACAACATCTGTATTCCCGGCAAGTTATAAAGGTGTACTAGGGGTAGGAATAACCAACGAAAACGATTTTGTAATGGAAGTATCGGGACTGGCAACTAATGCTTCAGTAATGGCTCCAGGTCATCGGACATGGTCAACTTCGTTTTCTGATAAGGAGTACTTTCAAATTTCAGAATTTGCTCCTGCAACCTCGTTTGCATCTCCACTTGCTGCAGGAGTTATGGGCTTGGTTCGATCTCGTCAACCATTACTTTCTGCAAGACAGGCAGTGGAATTCACCCGACTTTGTACTGATAATATTGAAGATCTGAATCCTGCATATCGAGGGAAAATAGGTGGTCGTTTGAATATGCTGAAAGCTGTTACGCTTGATCCTATGTCGTTTGTAGCAATACGCCCCGAAGAAGTAAGCGTTCGTTCGGATTCTGGTTTTACAAGACTTTTTGGCTCTGCGGGATATAACACTGGTTCTGTTTCCATTAGAGTAAAAAACTACTTAGGTGCGGCTAAAAGCGTCTCTTATCACGTTTCAACGCTGCAGGATTCTTTGCATCTAACAAGTATAATCGATAGTAATTTCAGTTCGGGTGAGCTTACCTCAGATGGTAAACTTACACTGAATGCCCCAACAGGCATTAGAATTTCCTCTGCTCCAGGGGCAACCCCCTTCTTGCTTCGTGTTGATATTTCGGCAATAGGTATCGGTGGTGACACCACGCGGGATTTCTTCCTTACCCCAATTACCCCGTTTCCTGCAATTTATACCCATCATAATACAAAGGATACGATTGTATTTTCAATTTCAGATGACGGGAATATCGGTTACTCGGATTTTCCCCGGAATCAACAAGGCGTTGGCTTTCGCTATGGAGGCGAATGTACATACCTTATTGAAGGGGGAATACTTGCTTCTGACGGAAAAGCCAAAGTTGTCAGCCAGGTTCGGAATGCATCACGCCAACGCGACACCCATTTCAGCCCGGTTGTGCAATTCAATGCGCCGGAAGGTCCTCTTTATGGCATTGTGTCTGACTCTCAAGCTCCAGACTCCGTTAAATTGGGAATAACCGTCCGTGAACGATTAATACCAAATACAGATGCTTCAATTGTACAATTGAACATGAAAGCAGCCCGTACCTCAAGTGAGGGAGCGTTGTCATTAGCACATTATTTTAATTGGAATTTAGGCGGATTAAGCGATAGAAGTTCTGCAAAACTTTTTAGCGAGGTAATTCCCGACAGTATCAAATCCCGTGCAGCTGCTGTACTGATTCAGTCGGATATTACCGATGATGTGATTGCGTGCGCAGTTGTTTCGTGCAATCCTGAATTTACTCCGATATGCACCGCATTCGATGATTCATTAACGCAAAACGGATTTACTAATAGCGAGAAAATCGCATTTATGTCCGGCACGGTCAGAAGTGAAAAAAATAAGTCAGGTGAAGTTGGTGTAGTAATCGGAATGAAAATCCAAACTCCTCCCGTTTCTATAGAACCTAATTCACTTGATGATTATGCCCTGTTCATTGCAGCAGGGAAATCTGTTGCAGAAGTAAGTTCAAGGCTCAGCAAAGCAATATCCTCTACATGCAGCACTCTCTTGGATGTGGACGAACAGCCAATCAGTTCTGAAATGAAAGTAATTCCATCACCGGCTAATGATGAAATTACAATAAACGCCCCCGCAAAATCTGGCAGAATTGAAATTAGAATCCATAATGTCTTAGGGGAAGATGTGATTGTTCCCCGGCAATTTTTTAATGAAACAAGCGTTATCCATACTCGGGTAGATGTTTCTTCCCTTAGTTCCGGAACTTATTATGTAATTATCCGTGTCGGTAACGAAATACAAACTGCTGCGTTTATTAAGCAGTAAACAATGCCAACAGTACTTTCCTTTCAACTTACTATCTTTATGATTCGAATAATCCCTCAGTTTTTTTGGAGTGTACTTGTTACACTTTTCATTATTCCTTTTTTAAATACCCGCGCATCAGAATTAGTAGTCCCAACAGGAAAAGTAATTGCCACGATTGACCTTCGGACAGTAGAAAACGACATGCTGTCGGTCACAGTACTTCCCCCGCCTCTCTGCGGAAAAGAATTTACCTATATACTCCCCGCATCAGCTCCAGGGACGTATGCAGAATATGATTTTGGTCGTTTTGTGGTAGATTTCAAAGCTTTCGATAAAAAGGGTAACCTGTTGGAAGTAAAACGTCTGAATGTAAACGAATTTTCAGTTTCCCATCCTGAATTGCTTGCGAAATTAGAATACAAAGTAAATGATACGTTCGATGACCAAAGCGATTCATTGGATGTATTCAATCCCGGCGGTACTAATTTTCAAAAGGACACCAATTTTGTGTTGAATTACGAAGGGATAATCGGCTATTTCGACGGTTATAAAATGTTACCCTACGAGGTTACAATACAAAAACCAACCTTAATGTACGGTGCAACATCCCTTTCTAAAATTGAAGGTGTGGAGGATTTATTAAAAGCAAAAAATTATGACGAACTGGTGGATAACCCATCTATGTATTCCAAACCCGACACACTCACCTACCGTCAGGGTAATACTACAATTTCTATTGCTGTGTATTCAGGTACCGGACAGGTAACTGCACAATATGTAACAGGAGTTTTGAAACCGATTACCAAAGCTGTCGAGCGTTTTTTTGGTACAATGCCTGTTGATCATTACTCGTTCATCATGTACTTTGTGAATCCTGTAAGACGGGATTTGAACCGTAAAGGTGCTTTAGGTGCATTGGAGCACAATTACTGCTCTCTGTATTTTTTGTCTGAAATGAAGGATTCCAACCAGCTCCGTTCGCTGATAGAGCAAACCGCAGCCCACGAGTTTTTACATATATTGGTTCCTTTGCATTTGCATAGCGAAGAAATAGCAGATTTTGATTTCCGTAATCCAAAAATGTCTCAGCATCTTTGGCTGTACGAAGGAATTACCGAATATTTTTCAATGCTTGCACAGGTACACGATTCATTAATAACAGAACAGCAAATGATACAGGCAATACGCAGGAAAATATTTGGGCAAAGCTTTATGTCGCAAAAGCCTGTTTCGCTTGTAGAATTAAGTAAAAGAGTATTAGAGCCGGAATGGCAAAAAATCTACCCTGTTATTTACGAAAAAGGTGCTCTTCTCGGACTACTTTTAGATATTCGACTATTCGAACTGAGCAAGGGCAAACTCGATGTTTTGGGATTGGTTAATCTGCTGTCCAAACGTTTTGGCGAGGATAAGCCATTTAAAGATGACGAATTGTTTGATGTGATTTATTCATCCACGTACCCTGAAATCAAGCCGTTTTTTGATTCGCTTATCATCGGTAGTGCTCCTCTCCCCCTGGAAGAATATTTAGGTAAAATAGGACTTGAGTATTCACCGATGAAAACAATACGGGCGTACAATTTCGGAAAGTTTAGAGTAAATTTTGATACAACCCGTCCTTTTATTATAGATGCAGATTCTGCCAATATCCTTCAAGTAAGGAACGGTGATGTAATAAAGTCGATAAATGGGGTTGAAATAATGCAGAGTAATGACGAAAACGATATTTCCCCCATAATCATCAACAAGCTACTTATCTTAAAAGATTCTAACGAAGTAACGTTAACTGTAATCCGGGATGGCGACAAGGAAATAACACTCCGTGCATCTCCTGTTTTTTCCGATAGGAAAGAACGGCATTACCTTAAAGAATCACCCGAAGCAACTCCCGAACAAATTGCATTACGCAGGCGTATATTGTTTCAATAAGAATAGCTGATACTTTACTATTATGAA
>CALMMI010000510.1 GCA_937868245.1 uncultured Ignavibacteria bacterium
CTATAGGAAAGGGCGTATGCGGTACGGCAGCTCTATCCAAAAAAACTATCGTTGTAGATAATGTGCATGAGTTCGAAGGGCATATTGCCTGTGATTCTGCTTCAAACAGTGAAATTGTTGTTCCGTTATTGAAAGATGGTAGTGTTATTGGGGTATTGGATATAGATAGTCCGGTTTTTAATAGATTTGATCAGGAGGATAGGGAAGGGCTTGAAAGGATTGTTGGGGTGTTCTTGGAGAAAAGCGAATTCTGAGTATTAGGATTTCAAATGTTATTACAGGGCAAGGCTGATAATATGTTAGCTAAGTAAAATTGGATAGTGTCTTCTTTGACAAATACAGTTCATTCTGAAGGAGTCTTCGACTGAAGAATCTCCGTTTGTACGTAAAAACCTGCTATATGGACGTGATAACGGAGATTCTTCACTGTGTTCAGAATGATATATATCAAAAGATGACATGTATAGTTCATGACAACCACCGAGTTGTCAGCAGATAATGCAATGACATATAGAATCTAATATTCATTCTTGTCATCATGAACAATCCCAATGTCAATCTTATGATTCAATAAACTGCTCCAACTCCACAAAAAACACAGCCCCTTTACCAAATTCGCTTTCACACCAGATTCTTCCATTCATATTATCTACTAATTTCTTTGTAATAGATAACCCTAAGCCTGTGGAGATTTCATTGCCCGTTGGTTTAGCTGATAGTCGTTGAAATCTTACAAACAACTTCGACATATCCTCTTCTGTTAAGCCCGGTCCATGATCTTTTATACTGATACGAACAAAATTCTCAGGAGTAATTACAGTATTTACCTCTACAGTTGTATCTGAATGTGAGAATTTAATAGCATTAGATACTAAATTATCCAAAACTTGTACAAAAGCAGATGGGTCAACTTGGATACGGGCAGGTATAGTAGTTGTCTGAAGAGCTATTCCTTTATTAGTTGCGGAACTTTTATGGAATTGAACAACTCGCTCTATGTATTCATCTATAGAAAAAACTTCAATATTAGAAAGTACCATTCCTTGTTCAATTCTGTTAATATCTAATAAATCAATAACAAGATCGAGCATACGTTGTGATGAAATACGTATATCTGAAGCAAACTCGCGGATTTTTTCTATGCTAAGATCTTCAGTATCTTCTTCCAAGAAGTTGGCAATCATTAGAATAGAACTCAATGGATTCTTCAAATCGTGGGAGGCAATGCCTAAGAATTCATTTTTTTCAGCATCGAGCTCAATAAGTTGCCTGTTCTTTTGCTCAAGGGTTGCGTTGAGTTCGGCAAGTTCATTGTTCTTAATAAGTTGAATTTCTTTTTCCCGTTGCATAACCGCAATATCTCTTTCGATTGCAAAACGTTGTGCTTGTTTTTTTGCATCGTCGTTGTGAACTTCACGTTCAAGATTATGATACTTCTCAAAATGCTCTGCAAACTTCTCCCAGTTTTTTTCAGCTTTATATAGCTTGGCTATTATTCTGTGATTTTCATATAAATCGGCTTTTGTACCTACCTTTTCATCTATGGCAATTGCATCAAGAAGATATTTTTTTGCCTTTTCCGGGTCGTATTCTTCAAAGGATTTTTCGGCGTACATGTGACCGATATACCCTATAACAATTGCTGTATCCGCAACATTGCCGAGTTCCTCGTGTGAAGAAAGGGCGATTTTGTAGTACTCTAATGCTTGCTGAAAATTTGAAGTAAGAGAAAACACGTTGCCGATGTTGCCTGTAACCCGTGCTACCTCTGCTTTATTACCCAAATCTTTGAATGCAGCAAGGGATGACCTAAAATACTCTAATGCCCGGGTATAGTCTCCAAGTGTCCGGTAAATAACCCCAATGTTACATGTTACATTTGCAACTTCTGTTTTCATACCGAGCTCTTCATGTGCTATGAGTGCATTTCCAAAATACTCCAAAGCTCTTGAATAGTCAGTTAAATTGGAATAAACTATCCCCATGTTACCCAAAACAACGGCAACACCGATTTTATCTCCGGTCTTTTCACCAAGTTCCATTGCTTTGGAATAATACTCCAATGATAGGGAATAATTGGACAAGTTCCAATACGCCAATCCGATTACATTGTATATCTTGGTTAGAGTAGGGTTCTTATCTTTATGAGTATCACTTATTCTATCAGCAACACCAATCGCTTCATCTGCAAAAACAAGTACTTGATTGTAGTCAGTACGTCTCCACATAGTTTGGGCTAATATAAGTAATGCCCGTAATCGAAATATCTGAGATTGCTCCAACAATAGTGTTTCATTCAGGACTTCAAAAACCTTCCGGATGTTCTGTTCTGCTATGTCGTAGTTTCCTCTCCTGCTTTCTGTATCGGCTGCTATGAGGTGATTGTGTATTTGTTCAGGATTCATTGAATGTCCAAAAAAGTCATTTTCATTTTCCATAGTTCACTTAGTAAGGGTATATACTATTCTATTAGTAAAGGTACATTTAGTAAAGGTACATTCTATTCTATAAGTAAATATCGGTTTGTTTCATACAGACTGAAATTACTCTACAATTCAAACTGCCCCTGCATTTCATCATTCAATCAATAAATTCATTGATAGCTCCAGTGATGTACCTGCCTGTTAATCGGCAACATGTATCTACTAACTGATATGATAGATGTATATGGGTACGTAATAATTGTAAATACTATTGTGTAGATAGTATTTTCAAATATACTCATTTCGGTCTCATCAACTTGTCAGTGAATTTTATTGATTCACGTTGTAATAAAGACAAGTGGATTGGTGTTTACTTACCGATATGGGTAGGTTGTCGAGGTTTTAAAGGGTGAATTTAGGCGAATTCCACCGTTTTACACTCAAAAACAGTACTGTGTTTTATGCCAATCAAAAAAAAATCAGTCTTTGTAAATAAATTTTAATACCACGTAAGTAATGTTACAAACCAATAATTTAGACTAAAAATCATATATGCCTGTTTGAATCTTTTTTGAACTTTTAAAAAATATTTTTTGGATATGTGGAGCAAATAGTCGTAACTTTGTATTCCCTAAACGATGGTAGCGGCGCAAATGACAAACGAATGAGAGACAAGCAACTGCAAGTTTCAAACAAGTAAAATCAGCCGCGAGAGTAGAACAGGGAACGTACTTTGAAAACAGGGAGCAAACAGAAGACGAATAAGAAGAGCTTAGAGAAACAATAAATTTGAGATTTCAGTTTATTGTGGATTGTCAAGGGCGGCGTTTTACGACCGTTCGGATTCACAATAGATTCGAGCAATCAAACTGTTCAGAGCATTTGGCTTTCGGGCTAACATGACTTTGACAGCAACCCGCCACTATTTCGCTATAGTGGTTATACAGTAAAGAGCAATCAAACTAATTAATGTATTAAATACAACGGAGAGTTTGATCCTGGCTCAGGACGAACGCTGGCGGCGTGCCTAACACATGCAAGTCGAGGGCTTTAGTAGCAATACAAAGAGCACTGGCGCACGGGTGAGTAACGCGTAGATCATCTGCCCCTAACACTGACATAACAGTTCTAACGGACTGCTAATATCAGATGTGATGAGCAATCATTAAAGGGAAACCGGTTAGGGATGAGTCTGCGTCTGATTAGGTAGTTGGTGAGGTAACGGCTCACCAAGCCTACGATCAGTAACTGGTCTGAGAGGACGAACAGTCACACTGGAACTGAGACACGGTCCAGACTCCTACGGGAGGCAGCAGTGAGGAATATTGCACAATGGGAGAAATCCTGATGCAGCGACGCCGCGTGTGGGAAGAAGGAGCTTAGCTTCGTAAACCACTGTCGGAGGGGACGAATGATAGGTTAGACCTATTGAGACGGTACCCTCAAAGGAAGGATCGGCTAACTACGTGCCAGCAGCCGCGGTAATACGTAGGATCCGAGCGTTGTCCGGAGTTACTGGGTGTAAAGGGTGCGTAGGCGGACTTGTGCGTCAGAGGTGAAATCCACGAGCTCAACTCGTGGGGTGCCTTTGATACGGCAAGTCTTGAGTTCGAGAGAGGCGGGTGGAATTCCTGGTGTAGCAGTGAAATGCGTAGATATCAGGAGGAACACCGATGGCGAAGGCAGCCCGCCGGCTCGCAACTGACGCTGAGGCACGAAAGCGTGGGGATCAAACAGGATTAGATACCCTGGTAGTCCACGCCGTAAACGATGAATGCTAGCCGTTGGATAGCTTGCTATTCAGTGGCGCAGCTAACGCATTAAGCATTCCGCCTGGGGAGTACGGCCGCAAGGTTGAAACTCAAAGGAATTGACGGGGGCCCGCACAAGCGGT
>CALMMI010000511.1 GCA_937868245.1 uncultured Ignavibacteria bacterium
GTAATATAAATCCATGTGCCAAAGTATGTAACGAATTGAATATTGGATCTACAAAAGACAGTGAAAAAGAATCAAATTATCTAAAGAGTTCTAAATCAGGTTGAAAAAAACAGAGAGGGTAATGTTGGGTAGGTGAGAGTGTTGGTTTTTTTTTAATTTGCGGGAACTATAGTTTACATTTCGCTTAACATAAGAATTTAGTTAATTCCTACTTAGACGATATACGTTAAAATTAAAATGAAGGATTCATATTCTAATAGTTCCACTGGTACTGCGTATCGGTAGATACAACAGGGAATATCATTTCTCCAGGATTTGGGTTAGAGTAAACTCATCAAAAGTTCTGTTTCCAGCTTTGTTTCGTCGTTGTTCCTACGTCCGTAGATTTCAATATATGGTAATGTGGTTTGGAAACCTCTTTCCTTGATTTCTTTAATCATGTTTTGCCCCGTCTGCTTTAGTAGATTATATGAGCCGATGTGTTTGAAGTAGGCGTATTTTTTAAGTGTAATTGTTTTGTGCTGCAATTCGGAATTGCGGTTACGTGGTTCATCGAGTTCTACACCTGCAAATACGCTTTCATCCGGTTCATACACCCAAATGTTTTGTCCTTTGTTTTTTATACCATTTTCTTTTACTATTTGCCACATTTTGCCTGACAGTTTAAAAGCAGTACCTGCATAATCGTTATTCAATGCAATTCCTGAAAAACCATAGATTTCGATTGTGAGTGGAGTATGTATAATTTCAATATTCATTGTTGTGTCCCTTAAATCATAGTTCAAAACTGAATTTTGATATATATCTTGTTATTGTCGTGCATCAGAAGACCTTGAAGGTTTTCGAAAACCTTCAAGGTCTAAAGCATACTTCATCCAAGCATATCGGGTCGTCTCGTCTGCGTCTTCTCCAACGCTTCCTTATGTCGCCATTTCCGTATCTCGGCATGGTTACCTCCCAAAAGCACATCAGGCACTTTCATACCGCGGAAATCCGCGGGGCGTGTATAATGAGGGGAATCTAGCAAACCATCTTGAAAAGCATCGTCAAGGGCAGATTCTGAATCACCGATTGCACCGGGCAGCAAACGCACGATTGCATCCACCATCACTAGGGCAGGTAGTTCACCGCCGCTAAGCACATAATCACCAATTGAGACTTCTTTCGTAACAAGGACGTCGCGAATCCTTTGGTCGATTCCTTTATAATGTCCGGCAAGGATGATGATATTTCCAAATAATGACATCCGGTTTGCCATCTCCTGATTAAGCATTTCACCGTCGGGCGACATATAGATTATTTCGTCGTATTGCCGTTCTGCTTGCAGCTTTTCGATGCAAGCAAACACAGGAGCGCATTTGATAATCATGCCCGCACCGCCGCCGAATGGAGTATCGTCGATATGGCGGAACTTATCCTCGGCATAGTCATGCAGGTTATGTACGTAAATCTCAACCACACCTTTCGCAACCGCTCGCCCTACAATACTTTGGGTAATCATTGGTTCTACAAGCCCGGGAACGGCACTTATAATATCAATCCGTATCTTTGGCATCGTCACCTCCCCCAGCTAATTCCATAAGTCCATCCAAAATAAAAACTTCTATGCGTTTGTTTGCAATATCAACCTTCTTGATAACGTCGTCGATTACCGGCAGGGGAACATCACCTTTGGATGTTGTTGCCACCCAAACATCATTTGCAGGCATAATCCATACATCTGTTATAGTGCCTATCGATTTCCCACTTGAATGTTCGATTACTTCGCATCCAATAATATCATCAGTAAAATACTCGTCTTTTTTACCGGAATCAAGGAGTGATTCTTCCACAAATACACCTTCTTCACGAAGTCGGGCTGCGGCTTCAGGTGTGGAGATTCCATCCACTGAAAGTATAACCCCGCGATTAGCTGCCCGCAATGTTTTCAGTTTATAGGGGCTTGCAAATTGTCCTGAAAAACCGATATGAATTGTTGTTCCTGCGGCAAGTTCAAGAGTGGGGGAGGCTTCACCTACAAATACGCTTCCGTCTGTTCCGTGTGTGCGAAGAATTGTTCCGATATATCGTAATGGCATGTATTGTATATATGTATAGTAAGAAGTAGAGGGTAATATGGAGGTTTTTAATTCTATATTTTGTTCCGTAGCGTAGAGTTTGCAAACCCTACGCTACGGAAACGGATAAAGATTCAATGCAAAGCGTTAAACAATTAACCTGATTGAATTACAAAGAATATATGAAGTCTAATTAAAGCAATCAGCTATTAGCTATTCGCCATCTGCTTCTTGATTTTAACTTCTCAATCAGACGCAATCTGTGTAAATTGCATGAAATAAACAACGAAATCTTTCTCAATAGCTTTTTACAATCACTATGCTCGATTCAATAATTATGTATTTGCAGGCACTTCCTCCCGAAGGTATTTTGCTTGCTGCATTCCTGATTACATTTGCTGAGAATATTTTCCCTCCGTCACCGAGTGACATGCTTCTGGTTTTTTGCGGTACACTGGTAGGATTAGGCACGGTTGGATTTGTTCCACTGGTTCTATCTGCTACCCTTGGAAGTACTGTAGGTTTTGCTACAATGTATTGGGTAGGAATTAAGTTCGGAACTAGAATTGTCGAGTCCGGGAAAATTCCTTTCTTGCCCGTTTCAGCTATTCATAAGGTGGAGAAGTGGTTTCAAAAATACGGTTATTGGCTGATTAGTGCTAATCGTTTTTTGTCGGGTACACGAGCAGTTATTTCATTCTTTGCCGGTCTTTCGGTATTGAACTTTCCGAAAACACTTACACTTTCAGCTGTAAGCGCGCTTGTGTGGAACTGTATTTTATGCTATGCAGGGTGGGCTTTGGGTAATAACTGGCGGGAGATAGAAACGTATATTTCAAGATACTCAGAGTTGATTTGTGTAGTACTTGCAGTAGTGGCGCTCTTTTTTGTGGTGCGGTGGTATGTTCTGAAAAGAAGAAATGCAGGTAAATCGGATGATACTACCGAAAAGGATGGGTAAACTTTCTACTTAACCAAATCAATACATTTATAAATCTACATTGATATATAAACCAGAATGTTCTTGATTAATTTGAGTAGTATTAGATTCGTATATTTTATTAGTAAATCAGAATTTACAGCCAATAATTTTCAAAACCAATTATATAGCCCATGCGCTTTTTACTACTCCTTGTTACTGTGTGCACACTTTCGTTTCAAGGTAACGCACAGCAAATCGAATGGAACCTCTCACTTCCCGCTCAAAAGAGTCCACCTGTGAAAATTAAGGATATTGCCCCGCTTGATTCATTACATGAATTTATCGTAGGTGATTTTCAAAGAATCGGTTATAC
>CALMMI010000512.1 GCA_937868245.1 uncultured Ignavibacteria bacterium
GAAATTGATAGAATTAGGGAAAACACCCCTCACAAATTTGTTGTTGAAATAAAACAGACAATGACTCAATTGCAAGTCTATACGTATTCAAGCAGAGGACATTCCGAGAGTATTCTTGATGCAATAACTTCAGATAAAATGGATGACGATTTTACATTATGTTTCCTTTGGGAAGGTGAACACGGTATGTTAAAAGATCAAACAGCAGATAGTGGGAAATTTAAAGGATATACATTATTAAAACTTATTACTAAAGGTGAAAGCAAGAAACTTAAAGGAGAATATTTTACAAGTAGAAAACCTAAACAAACAATGGGTACATTAACAGTAACTTGGTCTGGTTACGAGCTTTTACAACAATTTGAATAACAAATGAGAACTAAATTTATAAATCTACTTGAAGAACAGCCTATTCAAAATTTTGGGAATCAAAATACTAAAATTAACATCCATATTCCAATAAGAGGTAGAATGTTAGACTATTGTATTATTCTAAATAATGAAATTGCAAAACTTACAAAAAGTGGCATTGATTTTTCACCCAGCTCATTTCAAATACCTCATATTACACTTGAGATGGGATTTATTAGAAATTCTTTTGACTTTCAAAAAACAATGGAAGTTGTTTATGATTTTGGACAAGGTCTTTCAGGTTTTGAAATTTCACCGACATTACCATATTTAAAGGAACCCAAAAAGAATTATGCGTTTATAGATACAGAGCAAACACAACATATTATAAGTATTAAGCAACAATTAAAATTAAAACTAAATAAATTTATCGAACCATTAAACTGGGACCTATCAAAAGAGACACCTCACATTACTGTTGCTTACTTAAAAACCAATTTTAATTTAATTGCTACTTTATTTAAGGACTATCGGTTAGGACCATCATTTTATGCCGACGCTATTGAAGTTTCATTTGGTGGACCTTGGGGCAGTTGTATTGGTACCATAAGAACATTCGAATTTGGCAGTTAGATACGAATACTGCGCCATACCAATTTGACTATTAGTTTCTTGAACACATGGCCTCCGACTTCCTCTACAACTTCATCTCAAACCATAAATTTGCAGTACTCTCAACTGTTTCCGATGAACACAAACCCAAATCAGCTGTGGTTGGTATTGCTGTTACCAAAGACCTGAAAATCTTCTTTGATACAGTCAGCACTTCGAGGAAATACCAAAATCTGTTGAAAAACCCCTCTGTATCATTTGTTATCGGATGGGACAATACACAGACAATTCAGTACGAAGGCATCGCCAGAATTCCTGATGAATCTGAGCTTGGAGAACTGCTCGAAATATACTTCAATATATTCCCCGATGGCAGAGAGCGATATGAAACATGGAACGATATAGCATACTTTATTGTAGATCCCAAATGGATACGCTATTCAGATTTTTCGATTCCCCAGACCATTGAAGAGATAACTTTATAATTATAAGCTCCCCCTTAAAGCAGCTCCTTTTCATTCAACCGTAACTCTATGAAATCACTTCTCCTCTTTTTTCTACCTTTTCTCTTTTTCTCCTCTGTTAGCCTGGCTGAATTACAACCCGAAAACAAAGATTTGGATCACGAGGCTTTCATCAAAGAGCTTAAGAATAGCAAAGTACAACTCTATAACGACTTCCTTAAGAAATACGATGATTACCTTCAGAAGCACCCCAAAGATATACCTGTGCTGATTGAAAAATGCAAGTTTGTCGAATTTGCCCTTTATGATGATAACGAGGAGTACAATCCGAATCAAACCTATTTTGACAGTACATCAGCTTCCCTCTTGAAATTGTACCCAAAGAATCCGGATGTATTGGTTTTCCATACTACCTTTTTATGGGGAGAAAAGAAGAAGGAATTACTCGAAAATGCTGAAAAGTATATAAAGGAAAAAAGTGACGGGTGGAGCGCACATAATACAGGTGTAATTAATTACGAAATTGCGATGCTTCATTACAATGATGAAGAATACAAGGAAGCGTATTATTATATGAACAAAGCCGGTTCGTATAATAAAGAATATACCTACTCTCTTGAATTTATCCGTATTCTTATAGAACAGGACAAAAAGGAAGAAGCATTAAAAGCATTACAAAACCCTGAAGATACCATAACAGATGTTTATCATCTGCGGCAAAAATCGGAGTTGTTTCTAAAACTTAAGGATTATAAAAATGCACTTAGACTCTATACAATTGTTCACGAAAAAGATACTTCCATCAACAATAATGAAGAACTAGCCCGAACCATGGAAGGAATCGGTGAATACAATGTAGCCAGGGGTTATCTTGTTGCAGATACATCAACATCATGGAACAAAAAGACTACCCTCCTGAATCTTTTTTTACATGATTTGAAGCATCACTCCGGCGATACCTGCCTGAGCAGTTATGATGCTTACCGGGAATTAGGCTACACATCCGACCCCTTTGCAGCATATAGATTGAAACTCTTTGTCAGTTACCCCCTTCTGTCATGGAAATTTCATGATTTACTTGGAGTATTGGCTACAATACTTCTTCTTATCATTTTCGTATTGATTCCATACGTTTGGATACTTCCCGTCTATTTCATAGGTCATCGATGGAAAATTGTTGATAGGAGCAATCATGAAACCTACCAGTGGGGATTAAAGAGCTTCTGGTGGGTAAGCTCAGGGTACTTTATAGCCTCGTTTGCAGCTACCTATCTAAAACCGGAATACCTTAACTGGTTAGTGAATGTAAAGAACTATTCCATAGCCGAACTGACACCGGAAGAAGAAGGAATCAGCCTTCTCATTTTTGTTTTATTTTTTGCATTTTTCGGCTTTGCCGCATTGTACAGAGTGAAATTGAAAGCTCTCCTTCCCAAAAGAGGACAAACGGGTAAAATGATTGGCACAACAATCGGCTTTTTCATCGTTCTCAGAATAGTCACCCTGATTTACATCCAAATAGGAATACGTTACTTTGATGTAAAAGCAGACGACCTGGCATTTGTACCAAACCTTCTCTTCTCTTCACGAAAGGATATCTTGGGGTTGATTTCAACGTATGGCGGTGTGGTTGGAGTGTTGATAGTTGGAATCCTTGTCCCTGTCTATGAAGAAATAATTTTCCGTGGGGCGATTCTTGAATCCTGTAAGCGTTACCTCAATTACAACTGGGCTTTGATTCTTCAAGCAGCGTTGTTTGCAACAATTCATCAGCAATTTTTTCTGTTTCCGGTTTTTTTCGGCTTTGGAATAGTAACCGCTTTGCTAAATAAGAAATTTGGAGGATTAATCCCGGGGATTATCCTCCATATAATTAACAACACAATAGTAGTATCTTCCATGATTGCCAATCATAATTGATAAAGCGATGTAAACATTTGATACAATAAACATTACTTAACCTTTAGTCCTTGTCCCTTCATCCCGCAACTCTATCTCTTTTTGCAAATCAACAGACGTATTTCTTTTTTGCAAATCAATTTTCTTTGCATTAGTACGTTTGCCTCACCTGCTGTGTAAAGAATGCGCCTATATTTTTGTTAATTAAACACTTATTTGAGAACTGTTGCAATCTGTTCTGCTATGCTAAGATATACAGCAATAAAAGAACTTTTATTCTTTGGTATAGTGAAACGGTACAATAAAAAATCTACCTACAATGACAACACAAAAAATTCTTGAATTATGTTCACGGCAGATAGCCGAGAACTCCATTATTGATTTGCCTGAAAGTGTTTTTGCTACACTTACTTTGGAACAGGCTAACGCAATTGTATCTCATTTTCGTGGGAAAGCCCTCCTTGGGCTTCCTTTGAAAGAACGGACGTTTTTTGATTGGCTCAGAATCCATGATGAACCCGTATGGAAGGATCTGTGGGGAGATGATGCAATAGAGCCTCCCTACATTGTTTCCGTTATATTTCTACCCATGCTTTTAGATGAAGTACGCGGTTTTCCAATCTGCGACTTAGAGACCGTGGATAATTACTATTTTACAAATGATCATTTTATAAGCGACGAAGCGGATGTACTTATCGAGGCATCGAAAGAACGTTTCCTTGCACAAAAAACACTCACTGTTTCCCAATTGCTGGCATTGGAAATCAGCTTGTCGCCAATAGACATCTGGAGATTCGCATACCATCATAAAATTGACCTTGAACAAGCCAAAGGTGCAGTCCAACGATTATCAGATGAAAAGATGCTCCTCCATCTCAAAACCTCCGAAGATCTTGCAGATTTTGTTGAATTTGGATAAATATCTTTGAATACTTATTTTTTTAAGAATTAACTCCATTCGAAGATATTTTTTCTACACTTAATTTGCTGTTGTTTCTGTAAATTGCGATTTGAAGTTTACAACTACGTAATCCCCACATAACCT
>CALMMI010000513.1 GCA_937868245.1 uncultured Ignavibacteria bacterium
TATCAATATAGTCGCAAAGCCGGCAGGCAAGCGTCCACAGTCGATAGAATTACTTTCGGCGGGTGAGAAAACGCTAACGGCTATCGCCCTTTTGTTTGCGATTTATCTTGAAAAGCCAAGTCCGTTTTGTATCTTGGATGAAGTGGATGCACCTCTTGATGATGCGAACATAGAGCGTTATTTGCAAATTCTTCGTAAATTTAGCGAGAATACACAATTCTTGATTATAACTCACAACAAAAAAACGATGGAAGCGGCTGATATTCTCTACGGTGTAACTCAAGAAGAAGAAGGTGTTTCCAGAGTCGTTTCGGTTCGTATGAATTAATAGTGAATTTCCTCAATTTTTTTTATCAAATTAGTAAGGGTATGATAGATATGAAAAAGTATATTGTCTTGCTGATAATAGGTTTTGCTTTGATAGCCGGCAATACTCCGGTTTTTGCACAATTAGACCAAACACCTGAATTTGTTCTTGAAGTGAACTTGAAAAAACCCTTCCCAACAGTTTGGAAAGCAATTCATAAAGCACTCGAAGCAATGAATTGCAGAGTGGAAACCGAGAAAAAAGCAGAGTCGGAAACAGGACTTTTCAAAGGAAATATCCGTACTGAAAACTGTATTTTTATTACCGGTGAAGACAGCACGTTAGATAGACTTGAACAATATGGAGTTGTGCCTACAATTCGTGCCGGAAGATGGGTGTCGGGCAGATCACAAATGAAGTTTATTATTAAGGAAAAAGATGATGAAACGACTGATGTGCGCTTAACAACTGAAATCAGCGGCTTTGAAGAATATGTTACTCAAAAAGTTCATTTTTGGAATTCCAATGGTGTATTGGATGCACAAGTTATGGAAAAGATCAAAGAAGCATTAGCTGAAATAAAAGACTAATTTACTTTTTCTTTTCGTTGAAAATATTGTCTGACAGTCCTTTGTTGATAGAATAATTAGAGTATGTTAACGTTGCGCTGCCTTTCACTTGTTTGGAAGGCGGCGTTTTTTTTTCATCTTTTTTAGAATCACTGCTAATATCACCGGTCAATGTTTTAGGGAGAGAGAAATTTGGCAAATCGAATGAGATTTTCACGGTTTCCGGAAGTCCTAATGATAAGTATTTACCATATCCAAATTCAAGCTGAACAGTCCCGCGTCTGGTTGATGATGTTATTTTCTGAACAACTGAGCGACTTTCGTCAATCCACAATGTAGAGAGGATAATATCTCCGGTGTCTGATACAGGAATAATTTTAATCAATGTAAGATTTTTTCCGTTGATTGTTTCTTTGCCGGTATAGAGAGCAGTATATGGGGTAGAGAGAAGAGTTGCAACAGGAATTCCTATGCCTTGCTTTGGAAGCATTGCAAACCCTGTAGATTCTAATTTTGTTTTGTTAGGCTGCTTGAAATATAGCTTTGCTTTTGATTCAGGCACATTCAGAAACTCAACATTTACTTTGATATTGACATCAGTTTCAAAGTCTTTAACTTGATTGTATTTCTCTTTTATTTTGGTGACTATCGCATTTGCGTCAGGGGTTTGTGAAAGAAGTGTTAACGGGATGACAAAGCTAAGAATAAATACAATAGTGCGAAGTTTCATACTGGGATGTAAATGGAATGTAAGAATAAGTGCTTGAATGTTTTTTACTAAATGTATCACAAGATATGAAACAGGTAGGTATCTCGACGCTTCGACGGGTTAAGTATGGCAAGTATTTTATCGTAAACATGGGGTGCTTTGCTTTCAATTGAATTATGGCACATTAGTTCATCTAAGGATTCAATTGTTAGCTAATTATTTAAGGTTACATGAGTTTTTTGAAAAATACGTGTTCTATAGGGGTACAACTTCCGCAACGCGCTCCGAAATAACAAGTTCATCGCCTTCTTCTTCCTGCCTTAGCCATACCAATTGTAGTTTCACTAAATCCAGTAAAGCTAAAAATGTAACCACAATATGCATCTTTGGCAGGTTGTTTACAAGTTCCATAAACCGTACATTCTTTTGTGTACGGAGTAATGAGGTGATATATTCAATCTTATCATCTACTGTTATGGATTGCCGCTCAACCACATGTTGTTTAGAAGGAAGAGGAGCCTTCTCGAGTGCACGTTTTACTGCACGGAGAAGATCAAAGAGGGTAGCGTTCTTAAGCGAATCATTATAGGAGATATGCTGCTGCTCACCTTCAAAATAAGTGCGGTAATAGAAGTATTTATTTTCGTCGGCACGAACAGCCAAATCAACCGAAGCATCCTTGAATTGCTTGTACATCAATAGTTTCTCAACAAGTAAAGCGCGCGGGTCTTCTTCTTCGCCTGTTTCAGGATTTATCGTTTCCTGTGGAAGCAGCATCAGGGTTTTTATCTGAATAAGCGTGGATGCCATTACCAAAAAATCACCTGCAAGCTCCAAATCAAAGAGTTGAATAATACGTGTATATTCCAAAAAATCGCTAGTAATCTTAGCGATTGGAATATCATAAATATTCAGCTCGTCCCGTTTGATAAAAAACAAGAGGAGATCAAGCGGTCCTTCAAAATTTGGAAGCCGGATTGTGTACATTAATTAAATCGAACTGAAAAACAAATGTTTCCTTTAAAATGGCACTGCAAATACCTTGCCTAAAAGATTTACAGTATCAACTTGTAGTGTTTGAGGTATAGTGACGGCTACGTTTGAAATGAAATCTAAATTCGTGTTAGTTTGTAAAAGAAGGATTCAATTCAAAGGACTTGCAATTATGGCGGTTCTACCTAATGGGTATAAAAAAAGCGAACCCTTAACAAGGATTCGCTTTTATAGAATGATGCTGCTATTTACTATCGAAGCAAAGCGTAGGCGATAATCGTCCCAAGCGAAAAGCGGATAATCTCGGGAGCACGGTACACATTTCTTTGAATGTAGTCAACTATATAAATTGAGGAAAGTGTTACGGTAATTACCAATAACGCAGCAAGTGCAGAAACTTCGATTGATTGGGACTTACCATAAATTCTACCGAAACTTGAGAACCACGGAGTACCATAAATGATTATCAAATGAATAATATACACATGAAAGGATTTTGCACTAAAGAAAGCATACAATTCACGGAAACGGTAGAGCTTTTTGTGCAACCACGCAGTCAATGAGAAAAACATGAAAATAATTCCTACCCTAATCAGCATAAATGCCGGGTTCGACATCATAAAATCATGCTGGGGGAGAGGTAGAAGGCTTAGAAGCAGTGCAATTATTCCTGCTCCAGCTGTTATGCAAAGCCCTATAACGGCACTTTTTTTAAGGAGGAAATTATCTCGTTTTTCGGGAGATAGCTGTTTTAGATATGCTCCGAAACTTACACCGATAAACAAGAATCCAGAAAACGGGAATATCGGAAAGAGTGAGCCGTGTTGATATGTTAAGAATGCAGCCATCGGCTCGGGCAGATATACAAACCAATCAACAGCGTGAATAAATGGTGTAAGCGCAAAAATAGATAGACTGATAACAAGCGATGCAATACCGAGAGAACGTACTGAATAGAAGCTTCGGCATGCCCACACTACCAAAAGAAGTGATAAACCGGTCAGCTGTAAAATGTTTGCCTGGAAAAATAATCTCCATGCATCATAATTGAGAAACGGAAGATCGAAAATTCTATTTGCAGGAAAGACTAATAAATATCCAACACTTACTAACAGCAACGCCCACCGGACACGGCGTATCATAGTGTCATTGTTCATTCTTCCTGACGAATCACGTTTCATTGCGAATACATGCACAGCACCAGAAACCATAAGGAAAATCGGAGCGGTTAAACCTCGGATAAAATTCCAAATATTCCAAGGAAATTCAGCTGTGTTCAGAATTTGAGGGTGTGTAAGAGCATCAATTGTATGACCCTGTACCATCATAATCATTGCGATACAACGAGCCAAATCCAATACGAAAAGTCGTGAGTTTTTTGAAGTAAGAGGTGCGTTCTGTAGTGTTGCTCCCATTTGGAACAAGTCTTTCTTTAAAGGTTTTACATGATTTATGAATACAAAATTCTTAACTCTGACGTTAACAATCAACTTAATTGTTTTTCATTTAGCTTTAACAATGCAAATGAATAGTCCTAAAGTGTTGAAAAACCATGTAAAAGTACAATGTACACGCTTACTTGGTTGATGCGGTAACCTTAACAAACCCTGCTGTCGGACAACCGACAGTAAAACGAATATCGCCCTTCCCTGATACAAGGAATGTATGCTGAACTGTTGCCCCAGATACAAGTGGCTCAGCGAAAAGTTGGATTGCCCTACCCGATAAAACTTTCTGTCCCGGCGCAAGTTCACCTTTGCTCTGCAATGGTCTGATACCTTTCACTTGCCTTCCTACAACAGTATGTGTGGGGAGTTTACCGATATTTGAAATTGAAACTGTTATTCTGAAAATGTCATTTCCCAGAGACTCAACTTTTGGAGGAGCTACGGAAAGTGCCGGCATCATTTCTGCCAACTGGAGTAGCAAATTACTTGTACTTGCCATAACAGAACTCAAACTATCAGCTGGTGGATTATGCAAGACAAACGGAGCAAAGCCTCCAATTTCTACATTCATCCCGGCAAAATCAGGATGTTCGAATCCTTTCCAAGAAACAAAATTTGACGGAGAGAATTTTTGAATCCATTTCAATGCTCTTATATCGGGGTCTTGTGAGCCTTTCTTGTCATCTCCTTTTTTTGAAGCATCTTTAGAAGTATCGACTGCAATCGTAGGGTACACCCATGCAGGAGCAGTGAAACTCAATCTTCCGCCGTGATAGTATGCCCATTGCGCAATATCTCCCGTTGGAGGATCGGTTTTAGAAGTAAAACGTATGTGCTTTTTAAGTGCTGCTGCAGTTTGAGAGTAACTTGCTGAATCGGAAGCAAAGTTATTGCCCGACTGCTGCTCGGGTGTAGCAATTTTCCACGATTCGGAGATGTTATCGCAATATTCAAAAGTAAATACGGTTAGAATATTCGTATGAGCAAAAAGAAATTCTCCTAAGATACGGGCTTCCGGTGAGGAAAACGGATATTCCCCTCCATCAGATTGATAGGGTTTATATTTAAATGTAAAATTCCTATTTATATTTGTTCCGCCTATTTCATCTTCGTTTACCTTGCCGTCATGATCATCATCTTTCCCTTCCGAAATTAGGCGAAATTGACCTGTTTCACCTTTACGCTTTTCTGCTTTTTTCATAAGGGAAGAGTCATCCGGGTTTATCATCCAATCTCCGTTTGGGTCGAGAATCCTCATTACAGAAATCAAACCGTCGCCGTTCAAATCTTGCGCACCATCTTCATCAATTGCTCCATCCCGGTCTGCGTCATCTGCTTGAGCGTTACCCGGCAGAGCGATTTTCGGTGTTGCAAAATATCCTTGTGCTGCATCGGGTGAAAGGGATGGGATTACATAAATGGTAACTCTTTCTAAAAGGGATTTAAGGGAATCTGCTGTTAGGGAACGTATAAACTCTTTTGCTGCTATGGTGCTTGCGAGGTCATCAGGTTCTGCACCGGCTATAACAAGAAAAGCAGGCTTTTCGCTTCGTTCTCCTACTCCGATTTCAACTGCATGAATTGTTGTCCCGCCGGCTGATTTTCCAATTTCTTTTAAAGATACTATTGCAGAATGTTGTGATGCTATTGCGCTTAATGCTGCTTCAAGCTCTGAATGAGACAGGTATTTATATTGCTGTTGGGAAAAAACGGCAAACGGACAAATAGCAATGATGATAAAAGAAAACAGGAAGATTTGGCGCATAGATAATTTGTAAGATAATTAAGTAAGGCTATTGATTGTTAACTGTTTTCTGTATTCGTCTATACTTTTGCTAAGAGTTTT
>CALMMI010000514.1 GCA_937868245.1 uncultured Ignavibacteria bacterium
GTGTCATTTTACTTGCTTCGCCCATCCCGGTAAAACAAGTTAACGCCCACGAGAGTTGAGTGTGTTCGGGAACGTGAGATTGTATAAACAGCACACATTTTTCAGGATCAATACCACAAGCTATATATCCGGCTGCTATATCAAGAGTATGGCGACGTAACTCTGCAGGGTTCTGCCGAACGGTAATAGCATGAAGATCGGCAACCATAAAGAAACATTCATATTCATGTTGGAGTGCAACCCAGTTACGTATTGCTCCTATATAATGTCCTATCATTAACTTGTTACTTGGTGTTATGCCGCTTAAAATAACGGGTTTCTTTGTTTCCATGTGAGTGCATTTCTATCATTTTATGAACTAATTTGTGTGCAATTTACGAATTTTGTCAATTGTGGGGAACACTTATACGTCCTATAGTGATGTGTCAGTATCACTTCGATACAAATTCTTGTAGTAGAATTTCCGTAATTTTGCCACATAACTGATTACTCTATTTTTGCGACTAATCCATTATGCTTAAATCTCTTGAACTTATATTCCGTCGATTAGTCCTGCAATCACTTCGCAAGAAAAACCGTTTGCGATTGTCTCAAGCTCCAATTGCCGCTTTACCGGATAATCCTAAAATATTACTTCTGCGTCAAGACAAAATCGGTGATGTAATCATAACAACCTCAACTCTACGGTTGTTACGCCAGCATTTTCCAGATGCACGTATCGATATAGTATTGGGAGTTAAAAACGTTGCAGCTTCTTCGGCAGTACTGCCGTATGTGAATACAATTTGGGTATATACAAAAAAAACACTCGGAACAATAAGGCTGCTTAACGCAATCCGTGTTCAGAATTATGATGTGATTGTCGATTGTCTGGATAATCCTTCCACTACGTCACGATTGATTATCCGGCTAACAAACAGCAAATATTCGGTTGGATTGGAAGATACTCCAAGTGGGTTTTACACAAATTCGGTAGCCGTGCCGTATAAAGCACTCACACATGTGGTAGAAAGGACAGCAAAACTTCTTACAGCTTTTGGAATCAATCCTAAGCCCTCCGAGTTGGATTTGGAATATACTACTCCACCGCTCTATCAAAATACAGCCGAAACATCACTTGGACCAAAAACAAAGATTCGTTTGGGTATCAATATTTCAGCAGGGTGGGAGAAATACTGGGGGCGAGAGAATTTTATTAATCTGGTTCAACAAATTAATTCGGAAGAAATTGAAATTGTTGGATTCGCGAACGAAGAATTTCAACATGAGCTTATTGCAATTGCTGCTGCAACAAAGGTAGTGACCGCTCCGCTTGTTTCCAATTTTGATGAATTTGCCGCAATGATTTCATCTTCCGATGTTATTCTTACTCCGGATACTTCCGTAGTACATTTGGCAGCAGCGTGGAAAATTCCGAGTGTAGTGCTCTATGCCGGTATTGTTGAACATCTCATGCTTTGGACTCCCTATCATTCGCCCCACAGGGTATGTACCACCTACGAAAAGCAGTTGTCCGTAATTCACCCCGAAGAAGTGTTAGAAGCACTAAATGAACTTATCGTAGAAATTAAAAGCAAAGCATGAAAATTCTTATAGTTCAAATAGGACTTTACGGAGATATGGTGCTTACCACGCCCATGTTTCGTGAAATTCATGCAAAATATCCTGATGCGCAGATTAATATTCTTGCTTCAAAGCAGAATCACAAAATCAACGAAGGTAATCCACATATTCATAGAATATGGATTTATGAAAAAGGACTTCAAGCATTACCGTTGATTCTTGAGCTAAAGAAAGAAAAATTTGATGTTTGGCTTGACGCAAAAGATCATCCTTCAACAGAAAGTTCGCTACTAGCAAAGATTTCAAATGCTGGTATGAAAATCGGGTGGAATAAAGAGGGGAGTAATATATTTACTCATCCAACAAATCATTTAAGTAATCCTAGATTTCATAGAGTAGAAACCAATCTTGCTGCGCTTTCTCTATTAGAAATTACGCCACAAGCTAGTTTATTACCGGAACTTTTTCCTTCACCCGACGCTGAAAAGTTTACTGAACAATTCCTAAAAGAAATTGGACATCCTGTAGTTGTTAATATTTCAGCAGGAAGTGAAAGCAGGTATGTTACTGTAGAAACTTGGCAACAAGTATGCAAGGCTATCACAATGCCGGTGGTGCTCAACTTTGTTCCGAAAGATTTGGATATTGCAAAAAGAATAAAGGGGAACAATACGAATATTCATTTGTTTCCTTCACGTTCGATAATGGATGCAGTCTCGCTCATTAAAAGGGCGCAATTGCTTATTTCGCCTGATACGGCAGCTATTCACATTGCATCAGCTTTTAATGTTCCTACGCTTGGTCTTTACACTTCACAAGAATGGAATTACTCACGGTTCAGACCATTGAGCTTACAATCACTGGTGATTCAGAGTAAGGAAGGTGAAGCATTGAGTACTCTAACTCCAAACGAAATTCTTACGGCTTTTGAGCAATTTACACTCTAAACAGCTACAAAAATCCTATTTTTGCAGGAATGTAGTTTCCGGTAAAAGAAACATCTAAGAAAAATCCCCCTTAATCCCCCTTTAACAAGGGGGAGACAAGATATTAGCATAGTTGAAATGATGCAAATATTTTTGCAAACGAAGCTAATGCTTTGCAAAGTGAGAGCACTACGTCATCCCCTTGATAAAGGGGACTGTGGGGATTAAACTCAGATACAAAATCTAAACATATTTCCATATTTCGCTTCTCAAAAACCCAATGAAATTATCTGTTGTTGTTCCGATGTATAATGAAGAAGGAATTGCCCACCAATTTTTTGAGCGGATGCAGGGTGTTCGCAAGATTTTCTTTGAACGTTTCGGCGTAAAAAACGAGGAAATCGAAGTGCTGTTTGTAAACGACGGTTCGAGTGACGGAACATTCGATATTCTCAAGAAGATTTGTGAAGAAAACCCCGGTTACTCACTCATTAACCTTTCCCGTAATCACGGACACCAAATAACAATTACTGCAGGAATCGACATTGCCAAAGGCGATGCGGTAGCCGTAATCGACGGCGATTTGCAAGACCCCCCCGAAACAATTGCCGATCTCTACGCTAAACATCTGGAAGGATTTGATGTAGTATATGCAGTCCGCAAAAAACGTGACGGGGAAACGTTCTTCAAACTCTTTACGGCAAAACTGTTCTACAGGCTTTTGAAAAAACTTACCAATGTTAATATTCCTGTGGATACAGGGGATTTCAGGATTATGAGCCGCCGCGTGGTGAATGTACTTACATAGATGAAGGAACGTCACCGTTTTATTCGCGGTATGATCAGCTGGATTGGTTTCCCGCAGACGGGGTTGGAGTATGAACGTCACGAACGTTTTTCGGGTGAGACGAAATATACTCTTTCCAAAATGATAAAATTTGCGTTCGATGGGATTACGTCATTTTCGGCAGTTCCATTGCGGCTTGCATCGTATTTGGGCATTTTAACAGCGTTTATAGGGTTTCTGTATTCACTCGAAATCATCTATGTGAAGGCGTTTACCAATTCGACGATACCGGGTTGGTCGTCGATTGTAATTATTGTGCTGTTGCTGGGAGGTGTGCAGCTTATCGCGCTCGGTATGATAGGGGAATACTTGGGCAGGGTGCATGACGAGACAAAGTATCGCCCGTTGTATATTGTGGAGAA
>CALMMI010000515.1 GCA_937868245.1 uncultured Ignavibacteria bacterium
ATGTCAAAAATTCCCCTCCTCTGGAGGGGCAGGGGTGGTTTGTCCTGCAGGTAGCTGTTAGCCACCCCGTCCTTCGGACACCCCTCCAAGGGAGGGGAATGTTTATATCCCCATACACAAAAAAACCCTTCAAGATTGCTCCATTAGGGTTTCTGTGTGGGGGTCGATAAGGTGAGGTTTTAGAATAAATCGTCTTCGTCTTTTGTGGACGCAGGAGGAGTACTTCCTCCCTTGATTGGCAGTTTGCTACTGTCGGTTTTAACTGCCGGTGTTTTGGTTTTTTCTTGAGGTGTTTGTTTTTCAAATCGTGTATCAAGTTGCACCGGAACGGGCGAAAGATCGATTTCAGTTTCAACCTGTTGTTTCAAAGGTGCAACGTGTGCTGTATCCTGAGTAAGAGTGTAAATGCTAAGTGTACCGCCTGAGATTAGAGCAACTATACCGATAACAGCAGCAGTACGCGTACGAAGAGCGGAAGCAATGCGTTCCAGTCCGCCGGCGGTTGGTTTGGCAACAGGTTCTGATTCTGCAGCTATTCTGCGCATAACTTCATCTTCAAAATTATCGGGTGCTTTTACCGGAGCAAGAGAAGAAACCAAAATTTTGGTAACAACAGATTCTTCAAAATCATTATCTGCATTTGTGTTCTGTCGTGCATCAAGGGGTGCAACAAACTTTTTAAGTTTCTTCCACTCCTCGGATGGCTGTTCGTCGAAATTTAAGGGCGTATTCATCGTGTTGAAAGTATAAAGGATAATTTGTTTACTTTTTTATGGGTCTGAAATTCCGGACTTTTCACTTATCGTCGTTTTCTTCTGTTTTGTTATTATCGAAATAGTCGTTATATATATCGAGAAGGTGCACCCGTATCATTTTCCTTGCTCTGTTCAATCTCGATTTTACCGTCCCGAGTGCACATTTTGTGATGTCTGCAATGTCGTCGTAGCTCAGTTCTTCAATATCTCTTAAAATTATCAATTCCCTGTGTGTGGGCGAAATCTGCATCAGGGCTTTTTGTATCCGCTGTGCTATTGTTGTCTGGTCGATTCGCTCATCCGGTTGGAAATTTTTATTATCTTCAAATTCCCAAGTTTGATTATCATCATCACCTTGCCTGTCAATTGAAACCGCATTTTTCCGCCAGTACCGATTTAGCTCGGTTTTTGCCAGATTTGCAGCCATGGTGTAAATCCAGGTTGTAAACTTAATTGTGGCATTATAATTTGTCCTGTAACGGTGTACCCTAACAAAAACCTCTTGAGCTAAATCGTAACAATCGTCGTAATTTCCTATAAAACGATAGAGATAGTTAATTACTTTGTCTTTGTGGCGTCGCATCAAAACTGTAAAAGCAGCTTCCGTTCCGGCTACAAATTCCGCCATCAATTCTTCGTCTGTCAGGTGGTTTATATGCATAGTATCGTTTTTATTAGCTCTTTTACTTTGGCTCATCGGTTTTTGTTCCCTTTTTTTTGAAAATATTTTAAAAAATGTGAAAATAGTTGGTTGTTGCCCTAAGCAATCAGTTGGGCAATAGCGAGTGAAATTCGCTCTACGGGTATTAAATTGATGTCGAATTGCTTGGGTAATTTTGCAAAATTTGATTGCGGGAGCATCACGCTCGTAAAGCCGAGTTTCTGAATTTCTGATAAACGCTGCTCAATTGCCGACACCGGACGTACCTCTCCGGTAAGACCAATCTCGCCGATTAACACCGTACTCGGATCGAGCGGGTTATCCCTTAGAGAGCTAACCAAAGCGGCAGCCACACCCAAATCTACTCCCGGGTCATCAAGTGAAACACCGCCTGCCACATTCACAAATACATCGTACTCACCGAATTTTAAACCCAGACGTTTTTCGAGTACCGCAAGTATCATTTGCAAACGGCGAAGGTCGAAACCTGTTGGTGTACGCTGAGGTACATTATAATTTGTGGGGGTAACGAGTGCTTGTACCTCCAATAGAAGCGGGCGTGTACCCTCGATAGTAGAAATAATAGCAGTGCCTGAGTCCTGCTGATTCCGTTGTGCAAGGAAAATCTCGGACGGGTTCGGTACTTCCCGCAAACCTTCCTCCGCCATTTCGAAAATCCCAATTTCGTTTGTAGAGCCGTATCGGTTTTTAATTGCGCGCAGAATCCGGTAGGAATACGTTTTTTCACCCTCGAATTGAATCACGGTATCAACCATGTGTTCCAGAACTTTAGGTCCTGCAATCATACCCTCCTTGGTAACATGCCCAACGATGAAAATTGCCGTGCCGGATTGTTTAGCAGCCTTCATAAGCATAGCGGCGCATTCCCGTACCTGGGAAATGCTCCCTGCGGTAGATTCAATAAGCTCGCTATGAACAGTTTGAATCGAGTCCACTATCACTACTTTTGCTTTTGTTGATTTAATAGCATCCAAAATTCGGTTAACATCTGTTTCCGCCATCAATTGCAATGTATCGGGAATGCCGTGCAACCGTGATGCCCTAAGCTTAATCTGGAATAACGATTCTTCACCTGTTATGTACAACGGATTGGAACTTTCGATATGAGCGCACATCTGGAGCATTAATGTGGATTTCCCGATGCCCGGGTCGCCGCCTATCAATATCAGTGAACCGGGGGTAATTCCACCACCAAGTACGCGGTCAAATTCGTTTATTCCAGTCTTTATCCTTTTGGTTTGAAGGCTGTCCACATCTTTCAGCAGGACAACAGACGAGGGCTGACCTGCACTTTTTTTGCTTGGTGTTTTGTCGGTAATTTCTTCAACTATACTATCCCATGTGCCGCAAACATGGCATCTTCCTGCCCACCCGGAGGAGACTGCACCGCAGGATTGACACACGTATTGAGATCTTGTTTTCATTAGTGATTTTTACGTAAAAAATTAGCGATACATTGATAATTATTGGGACAGTATTTTCAAATCCCCTCGTTCCCCTTTAACAAGGGGATGACGTAGGTCTTTTATGTAAAACGGTTATCTTGTCTCCCCCTTGATAAAGGGGGACTAAGGGGGATTTCTGCTCTTGCTATGATTACATATAATATCCAGGTACCTTTTTAGTATTCTAACTCCGAAACTACGATTTTGTTATGGTATCTCAAAGAAAGATGTGTTGTTTATGTTTTGGGGGAGGAGAGGGAAGCTTTGTACAGGAACTAAATTTTAAAGAGGTGTAACTTGTAATCCGGTCATTCTGAACGTAGTGAAGAATCTCCGTTAGTATATCCGTCCTGCA
>CALMMI010000516.1 GCA_937868245.1 uncultured Ignavibacteria bacterium
TTCCAGTCCGTTAAGGATTATATCAAAATCTTTTCGGGTAAGCGCAGGAACAAGCGCATCCCACGCATTTTGTGTCATTACTGCTTGCACACCCAAACGGCTTGCAATTTCATTTGCAATATCTACTTCATAACCGATTAATTCATTTGGGTTGTCAGGGTTAACAAATACGTATGGTGCACCTCCTTCAGCGTCGGCACCCCACGTGAAATAACCACGGTCTTTGATACTTTGGAGTGTGGAAATGTTCTGATTTGATTGAGCAAAAGCAGTACCTGCAAGTGGCGAGATTACTCCCAAAAGTACAATAATAACAAATATTCTCAGCCGGATAATTGCTGAAAAGCATAAGCAAGAATATGTGCCGAAGAATGAACTCATAGCTGACACTATGGAGAAGAAAATCGAGGCGTTTATTATTGAAGATGCAAATATACGACAGACAGATTTCTTTAGGGCAAAGAAAGATTATTCATTGGAAGGTGATATGATATTTCTTGAAAGAATGGAATACCATTTCATAAGCGGGCTAGCAATGCTTCTGAATCTACTTACCCCCGTATCTCCGCAACCGACCAGCCGTCAGAACAAAGATACTCCTGCGAGAGCCGCAGAATATCCTCGGCAGTCACCGCTTCAACACGTTCAATTGTGGTAGAAATACTCTCGTGGAAACCTTCCTCAAGTTCACTCTTACCCATCGATTGCATACGGGATGACATACTCTCGAGCGACATGATAATCCCCGATTTTGACTGTTCCTGCGCGCGGCTTAGTTCTTTTGGAGAGATTTTCGTTTCACAGAGTTTGGCGAGCTCTTCGTAAATCATAGCTTCGGTTTTGGCTACTTTCTTCTCCTCGGTAGCGGCATAAAGCATTATTGCACCACAATCACTCATCATCTGTATTGATGAATACACAGAATAAGCAAGCCCGGAACGCTCACGAATGCGCTGATAAAGCCGAGAGCTCATGCCATCACCAAGCAACGTATTCAATACAGAAAACCCGTAACGGTCATCTGAACGAACACCCGGAATACGTTTGCTAAGAAGCAGATGTCCCTGCTGAAATTGCTTATTGATTACTATACGTTCAGGAGGCTGAATTTCAGGAATCACTCTGTGTGTTGGTGTTGATTCCGGTAACCCGGCAAAATATTGCATAGCAACTTTTACAGCAAGTTCATGTTCTATATTGCCGCTGACTGCTATAATGATATTTGATGAATTGTAGCGTTCCGTATGAAAAGTACGTATGGAACCGGGTAGGATTGCACTTACAGACTCAACTGTTCCCGCAATAGGATTTCCTAACGGGTGATTTGCAAAAAGGGATTTCTCGCCGCAGTCGAAAATTACTTCTTCCGGCTCATCATCATACGATTTGATTTCCTCTATGATGACAGTCCGTTCCTTTTCAATATCAGCAGGATGGAAAGCAGGTTGAAGGGTGATTTCTGCGAGCAAAGAAAGAGTTCTTTTAAAATGTGGCTTTAATGCGCGGACATAAAAGCAAGTTTGCTCTTTTGAAGTAAAAGCATTAGTATATGCTCCAAGTGATTCAAATTCAGCAGCGATATTGCGTGAGCTTCGCTTGGCTGTACGCCTGAAGGCAAGATGTTCGATAAAATGTGCTATCCCTACGGTATCGGGTGTCTCATCACGCGAGCCGACATCTATCCATACACCCAAAGCAAATGATTCTACCGTTGGTACGTATTCGGAAAGAACCCGTACCCCATTCGTAAGAATGGTTTTTTTGATAGTAGAGCTGTAGTTGGAAGTTTGGGAACGTGAGGGCATGTAAAGGAAGAAATCGTGAAGTGATTGCTGTAAGCAACAATCTACATTTTAGAATATATCCCCGCTATCTTTTGAATGGCGGGGATTGTAAAGGAAGATTTGTATTATTTGAGCAATTCAACGGTAATCGTTGTTGTAAGCAATTGCTTTGCAGTTTGGGATTGCTTAGTTTTTGAATCGCTCATCGAAGCGTTAATCATGGTATTAACCCTGTTCTTCTTGTAAATGGTTGTACCTGTCGCGATATCGATAAGAGACTCACCATCACCGCTTATAGCTGATTCGTTAAGTTTGAATTTCACAGTTCCTTGTTCAACATTTGGGTTTATGACCTCAGCAGACAGGGTAGCTTTGATAAGAGCAGCTTTCCTTCCGTGGATGTTTTTAACGGAAGAAACAGCATAATGCACGGAGTTCTTTACTTTGAAAACACCGGAAAGTGCCGAAAGATCAGTTCTTGACCAAGATTGAGATGAATCAACTGTTCCGTTATCAGGGAAGGTTTGATATTCATTTTGGAGGGGAGCCTGGTACAATTGATATTTCAACTGTTCCAACATTTGCTCTTTGTCACGAGCGGGAACGGAATCTTTTTGCTTGCCCAGGATTTTATTAAGAATCGGGGTAAGTCCGCTGATTTCTTCAATTTTACCTTTAGGACTTACCAAAACTCTTACATCCTCACCGATAATTCCTGAAAATTGACGGAATTGCGGGGAGTTCCTTTGGGCAGAATCCTGAGAATTATATGTTGTTTCTACAGGAGTTCCGGGCATTGCCGGATTAGGGTAAACGCTTTTGATACGGATTGAATCCATTCGTACCGACATATCTATCGTACCGTCCGGTTTTGCTTCCTTGATAGTTTTTGTATAATAATACGAAGTTGACATTGTAGCTTTATTGCCGTCCTGATCCAAATTATCCACTTGTGTTAGTTTGTAACTGAATCTATCGTTTGATTTTGCGGAGAAATGTAATTCTTTTATCTTGCTTTCTTCCGCTGATACAGTTGTTGCCTGAGCTGTATCGGAAGGATGAATACCTAAAGTACCCTGCTGCGAAGCAGCCTGTTCAGGAGTTTTATTGTTAGAGTTATTGCTGCATCCAGTTGCAACAACTACTGCTGCACCACATATTAGTATTAATTGTTTTACCACTTGTATTGCCCTAAAAGAGTGCAAGAAACTGTTGTTTGTATGTTTTCTTTAAAATTTTCGAGTTTGTATTTTCCTTCGATGTCAGCAGTGTAATTAACTTCCTGCTTTTTGATTGTACCGCGTGGTGTTAAATCAAGCCGCAGGGTTCCTGTTCCATTCCCCGATAAAACCGTACCTAATCCGGGAATCTTAAACATACGGGTTTCCTGCGGTAAAATTGGTTTCAAGTTTGTAGAAGTTCCTGAGATTACAATATTTTCTTTGGTGTGTGAAGCAACCTGGGTTTTAACACTATCGGTAAAGTTTAATCCGTCCAAACGAAGCCCGATATTTCGTGTCCACACCGAATCTGCTTTGATTTGCATTTTCCCGGCAATAAGACCTTTGGAAATATCTGCAATCATTTTAAGATTTTCGTCCGACATTACACTGTACCATAGTACTTTTTGAAGGGTATCCATAGCCGTGCCGCTGTCATCCACGAATTTTCTGAGCCAATCCAAATCTCCCGATTGGTCAATTCCGGTTACTTTTGCAACTTCACCATACGGAGAAATCAGGAACATGAATTGATGATTCAGCATACCGAATGTTTGTGTGAAATCAGGGAATTCAGTTTTGAGTGTAGTTTTCTTTTCGTCTTGTGAATCATAATACAGGGTATTGTTGCCTTCTGTAAAAGAATACCTTAGGGAATCTATATTGCATTGAAGTTTAGTAAATCCCTTTTCACTACCAACGGAAGACATAGATACAAAATAGGTGACATTCCGTTCGTAACTAACCTCCAGATTATCTCTGAAAACACGCTTAACCTTAGTTTTGTGATTTACCGAATATACATGTGCAACTCGATCTTTCCAATCAATATAGATTGAATATTTTTTTACGGGTGCATCAGGTGATGTGGATGCCGGTGGTTTTCCGGGTTCTTGTGCTGATACTGCTATCGTTCCGGCGATAAATAGTACAGCAAGAATAATATTGTTTACCTTTTTTGTGCAAAATCCGATTGCAGATAGAGAGCCCATGCTGCCATTGTCATTCCGTCCCATATTTCACCTCTTTGAATATAATTGTTAATTTGACTTGATGTAAGTGAAAGAATTTCGAATTCCTCGGAGTCTTCCGGTTCTGGTGCAACAAAAATAAGACCTTCTGCAAAATACACATAACAAATTTCATCGGTCAGACCGTTGCATGGGGCAAATTTACCGATTAGCTCCATTGTTCCTGCTGTACAGCCGCCTTCTTCGCGCAATTCGAGCCGTGCATTTGCTTCGGGAGTCAGTTCTTTCTTCAACCCTCCACAAGGAAATTCCATACTTTCACTTTGTAATAAGTATCGATACTGCCTTACCACCAAAAAAGTTCCATCCTCGCACCTGGGAATTACTATTGTAGAACCGGGCGTGTGGACGTAATGATACTCGGCAATAGTATCCGACGGTAGAAAATAGTTGTCTCTACGATACTCCCAATATGGATTAACAGATATAGTTTCCGAGGAAATAGTGTTTAATTTTTTGAGCATAATACTCTCCCCTGAAAATACGAAAGGACAAAAGATAAAATCAGAATTTCATCTTTCATCCTTTCACTTTTTATTGTTTAATTCTTAGATAATCAGCTTCTGTTTGCAACGATTTCGCTTTCGCTGAAAAAGAAAGAAATTTCATTTCTTCCGTTTTCTGCTGAATCAGAACCGTGAACAGCGTTTTCGCCTTTTGACGAAGCAAACATTTTACGGATTGTTCCTTCGGCTGCTTCCGCTGGGTCTGTTGCACCAATCAAGGTACGGTAATCAGCTACTGCGTTTTCTTTTTCAAGTGCAATCGGAACAATCGCTCCGCCGCTCATAAAGTCAACCAATTCGCCATAAAAGCCACGCTCTTTGTGAACTGCATAAAATTCGCCCGCTTGTTCTTTGGAGATATGTGTCAATTTCATTGCAAGAACTTTGAAACCGGCTTGAGTAATTGTGGCGATAATTTCACCGATTACATTTTTGCGAACTGCATCGGGTTTGATAATTGCTAAGGTACGTTCTGTCATTATTGTTATTCCTGATTATATAATTAAAAGAGTTCAAAAAATTACTTCTTTGTTGTTTTTTTAGTTGATGTTGTTTTTGCTGCATCTGTTGCCGGAGCAGGTTTTGCAGATGATTTAGGAGCAGCAATACTCTTGGTATCTTTTGCGGGAGCAGGCTTCGCAGTCTCTTTAGACGAAGTTGCTTTTGCAACAGGAGTAGCTGCTTTTGCAAGCGCAGGTGCTGCAGGCATTTCTTTGATAACAGGAGCTGCTTTAGCTGTAGGTGCAGCTGCAGTTGTTGCAATCGGAGCAGTTGTTTTTGCAGCAACAGGCGATACCGTTACTTTTGCAGCCGTAGGTTTTGGTAAAGCAGCAGCTTTTGAGGTTGTTGAAGCAGCAGCGGCTTTCGGTTTGTCGATGCCCATTGCTCTTGCAACTGTAATACCAAGGTCAGCAGGAGAATCGGCGATGTGGATACCTGCTGCTCTCATTGCAGAAACTTTTTCTGCAGCAGTACCTTTTCCACCGGAAATAATAGCTCCGGCGTGTCCCATTCTTCTTCCTTCTGGAGCTGTACGCCCGGCGATAAAGCCTATAACAGGTTTGCTTACATGTTCTGCAATATAGGCAGCTGCTTCTTCTTCGGCAGAACCACCGATTTCACCAATCATAATGATTGCTTTTGTAGCAGGATCATCATTGAAAAGCTTAATAGCGTCAATAAATTTTGTTCCAACAATCGGGTCGCCTCCGATACCGATACAGGTGGATTGTCCCAATCCTACATCTGTTAATTGCTTAACTGCTTCGTAGGTCAAAGTTCCGCTGCGAGATACTAACCCAACTGAACCTTTTGCATGGATAAATCCGGGCATAATTCCTAATTTACATTCATCAGGAGTAATAATTCCGGGGCAGTTCGGTCCGATTAAACGTGAGTTTGAACCTGCAAGAGCTGCATTAACTGTAATCATATCCTTAACAGGAATTCCTTCGGTTATACAAACAATCAATGGGATGTCCGCGCTGATTGCTTCTAAAACTGCATCTGCAGCCATAGGAGCCGGAACGAAAATGATGGTTGCATTTGCTTTTGTAGCTGCTTTTGCATCGGCTACTGTGTTAAACACAGGAACAGGGCGTGTAAATTGATCTTCACCTTTGCCAGAATACATCAAACCGGATTTACCCGGTGTTATGCCGCCAACTACATTTGTACCGTATGCCAGCATTTGGGAAGTATGATATGTACCTTCTGAGCCTGTAATTCCCTGTACCAGAACTCTTGTATCTTTGTTAACTAAAACGCTCACGTTTATAGTTCCTTAATTGTGAACAAATAATATTCTAATGTATTAATTTTCGTTGTGTTAGACCCGACTCCGGTGCTAAAATGTACGTTGAAAATCAGGGTAAAAATCCGCTAAATTTCAAACTTTCACAGTAAAGCAGAGCAAAATTACGAAATATTTTTGAGAAAGCACGTAAAAAGCACGAAATACAACGGACTTGCATTTGATGTGAACAAAGCTCCCGGGTACATTAGTCCAAAAAGATAATGGTGAAATATGATGCTCACAAGTGCAAAGGGAAAATGTTGCTGCTGAAATTTAATAGACTGAGTGAATATTTACAGTAAAAATTTAATTGAAATTCACGTAAATTGCACGCACTGCGTCTAAGTTTGAGTAGTAGAGAGTGAAGGGTTTTCTTTCTCTTAGTAAATGTTTTCAAAGCTATTCTTGAGTAAAAACACTTGTAGCATGGTATATTTCTTTTCAGACGTACATTTAGGGCTTGGCAGTCGCGAAAGCGACCGTAAAAGGGAGCAACTGCTTCTTCGTTTTCTGGATGCGATTGCACCTGATTGCGAACGTTTGGTGATAGTAGGTGATTTGTTTGATTATTGGTTCGAGTATTCATCTGTAACGCCAAAGTACTTTTTCCGTACACTAGCAGCACTTGCTGATTTGCGTGAAAGGGGAATCGTGATTGAGTACGTTATGGGTAATCATGATTTTGGTCATCAGGATTTTTTTGAAAAGGAATTGGATATTCCAATTCATCACAACGATATTTCACTTACGTTAAACGGCAAGAAGTTCTTTATTGCACACGGCGACGGGAAAGCATATAATGACACAGGCTATCTTATTCTGCGGGCTATTCTTCGTAACAAACTGTCGATAAAACTGTTCCAATGGTTGCATCCCGATTTTGGGATTTGGCTTGCTTCGGGTTCATCCCATGCAAGCCGCATGTACACGGATGAGAAGGATTATAGTGAACGTGACGGCTTACGGGATTTTGCCGAAAAGAAAATTAACGAAGGTTATGATTACGTTATAATGGGGCACAGAC
>CALMMI010000517.1 GCA_937868245.1 uncultured Ignavibacteria bacterium
TTCCAAGTCATAAAGAACTAGATTTCCTATATGTTTAGGCATGAGATTACTCCTTTGTCGCTTTGGTTAAAGATAATTCTTTTTCAATTCGAGAAATTTCCTTTTTGAGTAATGCAATCATTTCTTGTGGTTTTTCAGAGGATACAATACTCTTCTTTATTGTTTTAATAAGAGAACTTATTCGATTTTCTTTCGACTGAATAAGAATAGTTTCATCCTTTTGAGTACTTGCAGATTTTCGTAATGAAGCTAAAATTCTTTTCGCTGTACCGGCGGTTATACCTGTTTCCTTTTCAATTTTTTCAGGTAAGGAAATCAAAAGTTCAATTGAACTTTTGATTTTAGCATCCTCCGATCGCCTATCCCCTCCCCTCTTATCTCCTGATATTTCATCTTTATAAAGACGTTCAATAAGCGTTTGCTTTTCATTTGCAGAAAGCTGTCTTCTGATAATGTTATCTTTGAAAATGAATGCACGTTCATCTTCTTCTGAGAGAGACTGAAGAATGTATTGAACTGGTACGGATACCATCCCTAATTCCTGGGCAATTAACAAGCGATTATGACCAGCGAGGACTGTACCGTCTTCTTTAGCTAGCAAAGGAACTATTATTCCGCGCTCACGAATATCATTACGTAGAAGCTCAAAATACTCCGGTGTTTCGGAGTTAAAAAAAGAATTCATTGCATTTGCTGTAAGATTTGAAGGTGCAATATATCGTATATCGGAAAGTGGTATTCCCACTTCCCTCCCCTTCTGGTCAGTGCTTGTTATCCATGATAATCCCTCAAGTGGATCTGATCCTGTACGTTTTGTTTTACTCATGATTTTTCCTGTTTGATGATTTCTAAACACAAGGCTTCATAATCTGCGGCTCCATTACTGTTTGGCTTATATTCAAATATGTTTTCCCCATAACTTGGAGCTTCTGCAATCGCTATATTTTCTCTTATATATGTTTCAAATACTGCCTTCCCAAATACACTTTTCACGTTTTCGACAATTTCTTTGTGGAGTATTTTCCGGTTATCAAAACGGGAAATAAGAACACCGGTGATATGTATAACAGGATTGAGGCGTTTACGGACAATTTCAACCACTTCCATTAATTTACGAACACCCCGTAATGCTAAGAATTCAGGCAATAATGGGATATAAACTTCAGAAGCTGCCGTTAGCGCATTGAGTGTAAGCAAACCTAAGGAAGGCGGACAGTCAATAAGAACATAATCATACTCACTATGGAGAAATGCCAACGATTCTTTCAACAACACTTCCCTTCCGGGCATACTGGAAAGTTCTATTTCAGCTCCTGATAATTCTAGAGATGCAGGAAGAATATCTACCCCTTTTCTATGGACTATAACTTCAGAAACAGGACTCTCCCCTTTCAGCAGAGAATAAGTAGAGTTTTCCAATTCATGCGATTCAATACCAAGGGAATACGTTAAGTGTGCTTGTGGATCCATATCCAAAAGCAACACCTTTCTGTTGAGAGCATGAAGTCCGTAACCAATATTGACTACACCGGTCGTTTTCGAAACACCACCCTTTTGATTTATAAACGCAATAACTCGCATATTTTTCCTCAATATCAGAAAATTTTCAAAATTGGTCTGTTAAATTTCAGTTTAATTACTTTATTAGATAAGCCGTTTCTGTTTTTAAGAATATGGAGTTCAAAATCTACTAAAGGAGAATCATTATTAAAATTTTGTTCGTTATCAGCATTTTCAACTGATTCATTATAAATTGCAATTACAGTATTTGCATCATTTTCAATATCACCCGATTCCCTCAAATTTTCGAGTTTTGGTCTTGTGCGGTTGATAGTATCACGGTTAAGTTGTGCACCCAAAATAATCGGGACGGCACATTGTTTTGCAGCTTCAAGAATACGTTCTGAAACCTTTTGCAGTTCAACTTGTCTGCTTGGAAATTTCCCGGGAATTTTAATTTTTTGGATGTAATCTACGAATACTGCACCGATAGTATTATTTTCCGTATGTGCTTGAATTATATCAGATAATTCATCCACAGTAGAAGATGAATCGAAAATTTGTAATCGCCCGGTATCTAAGAAATCTTTCAGTTGTTTTTTACCGTCTTCTATCTTTTCTCGAACGCTTGTTCCACGAAGTAAGTATTCAATATTTGTAATGTTTTGATGTGAATTGACAATGTCTTCACTCAAATTTGCAAGAATCTTTATGGCAATATCTTTCCTGGATTCCTCGTAAGAAAAATAAAGAAATGACTTTTTGGGATATTTTTTTACAAGATTGAGAATAAGATTAATCATCAATGTTGTTTTTCCGTGCCGTGGTCTTCCTGCAAGAATAGTTATAGTACCGGGTTTAATAGTAATATATTCATCAAGTTCTTTATAGTCGGTTTTAAGTCCCTCTTGTGATGATTTTATATCGGTTATAAACTCATCAAATGAGTAAGATGCCGGTACAGAAGCAATATCTACACGTAATTTGGGTAGTGTTTCCCGCAGATAACTGTCAAGATCTTCAATATTATTATCATCTAAAAAAGATTTACTTTGAGTAATAAGTTTCTTGTATTTCCTGTATGCGTCTTCCCTGTTTCGTATTTTCTGATAATGAATAATTTCCCGCTCAAAATCATGTTCATTAAGTTCAAATTTTTGAAATATCTTTTGCTTTACTAATGAAGTATACCGACTGTCTGTCAGTTGTAATAAATACGACAGTGCTTCTTTTTTTGCAGTATCAATGTTTATCTGTGTGGAATAATTATGCTTAGTGAACAGTCGTTCAATATTCCACAATGATGCAGAAACAGATTGTTCTATATGGTGTTCGAAAATTTCTTTCCCATTTTTTCGGAGCAATTCATCAGGATCTTTATGTGAATTGAAAGAGGGGATTACATATATTCCGGAGGAGCATTTACTAAAGAGGGTAATAGACCGTTCAGTACCGATGCGCCCGGCTTCATCATCATCAAGGGCAAGTATAATAGAAGTATTAGGAAGTTTTCCTAAATTCTCAATTTGTTTTTCACTTGGTTGCGCTTGTCCTAATGCAACCACTCCTTTAACACCCAATACAGTTGCATACAAGGCATCTAAGAAACCTTCAACAACAATAATTTTATCTGATGATTTGGCTTGATGAAGATTAAACAGTGTGTCTTTTTCAGTTCCGTATGTAAATTTATATTTTGGTTGGATGCTATTGTCAATGGAGCGAACTATAAAGCCCTTTACCCGTCCAATCTTATCTCGATAGGGGATAGTCACAAGGTGAGTAGAGCCAAGACCGGACGTTCTAAATCCGCATTCTTGAATAGTTTCTTCCGAAAAACCATGTGAAGATAAATACCCATGCACTTCTTCATAAGAAGGAAAATAGCCTAGTTCCATTGCACGTATGGAAGCATCATCATATCCACGATTAAGAAGGTAGGCGAGCGACTCTTTACCTTGGGAAGCGAAGAGTAGTTGAGTAAACAGCCCTTGTGCAGATTCTAAAGCGGATGTTATAATTATATCACGCGATAGGGTAGGGAAGTCGGTAGAATGTTCTAATGTATAACCTGCATCATACGCTAAAACTTCCAAGGCTTCCTTGAAAGTTTTCCCTTCTTTTTTTTGAAGGTATTGAATCCAATCTCCGGAGCCGCACCCTGCAAAACAATTCCATACAGGTTTATTACCCGATATACTAAAAGAAGGACTTTTATCTTCGTGGAAAGGGCAACATGCTATATATCCGGTAGCAGTCCTTTTCAGTTTTTTCAAATCTCTGAATAGCTTGCCCGGATAATCTTGCCCGACTAAAATATCGTATATCTTTTCAATATCATTCATATCGTAATTATACAACGTTTAATTGTAGCTGTCTTATAGGTATTTTATAGTTATCTGATAGCTAAAATAGTATATTTTCCTTGTAATGGCAAGTTATATTTTTTAAGAATAAATCAAAAGTTCAGTTGAACTTTTGATTTATTGAGTTCAAAAATGGTGAGAATGTTTTTACAATCAGAAAAAAATAACAGGGGTAATATTGAAGGTAAAAAGGCTGTAAATAAGTTAGTAGACCTTTTCTTTATTTAGAATAAAACAGAATTAGATTTCTCTCTTTTTAGTGCAAAAGAATGTTTACGTGTTGCCTTCAATCCTATGTTCTTTTGATTGGTTTCTTCTGTCCACGTTTTGATTCTTGTTGTGCATCAAAACAAATTTATTACAGGTTAATACACAAGTTTCAACATCTACGGAACACTAAATTATATGTATGCGATTTCCATTTCCTAATAATCAGAACAATCTAAGATGGATTTTCCAATGAACTCTGCTTCCAATCGATTCGAAATTGGAAGAAAATTGCCAAAAAGAAATAGTACACAAATTTAAGCTGGGGAACAGAATATTCAAAGAAGCAAAAAGATCGATAAAACACCTGTTTTTCGACCTAAATCCTTATAGAAAACACCTTATCTATGCATTTAGGGCAAAAAACACCTAATTTCCGAGGCAAAAAAAAACACTTTTTACGTCCAAAACCTCACTTTTTTAAGTTATGGTTATAAATAACCAAAATTATCAAGGTGCAAACCACATGCTGGACAGATGCAAACCAGACGCAGAACTCACGCACAACCGATGCACAACCGATGCAAAACACATACTGTAACTTAAAAACACAAATTATTACCCCAAAAAACACCGAGAAAGATAATATTTCGATCAGGAAATCAAAAATGTCGTTCATATTTGCTTCAGACATCAGTTTTTGTGTAGGAAAAAACATCGGGAAAGTAGAAAATGAACCGAGTTTGCATCAATCTTCATACAAGTTGCATTTTTCATGTTGTAAGATTTTCAAATTCTGCACAAAATTGGATTGCGGGTGAACCGGGATTGAACTTGAAAGATTGAACTTGAAGAAAAAGTTGTTTGATGTTGTTGGGGAAGCAGAAATTGAACGTCGGGATACTCAATTTTCATATCTGTTCCATCTTCATTGTATAAGATTTTCAAATTCTGCACAAAAATGAATTGCGGAAGAACCAAGATTGAACTTGAGAGATTGAAGTTGAGTCGAAAGTTGCCTCTTGTTGTTTGGGAATCAAGTTTGACATAGGAGAACGAACATTTTGAAGAAATTTACAACGCGTCAAACTTCAAACAGATAAATTTAACATCAAGTTCACTAAATCATGTTAGATTGGAGAGTGTAAAAGAGTTTTCGGATAACTCTACCGCTTCCTTAAAATTGGACAGATATTCTATTTTTGATAGTTGTGGATAATTGTCCATTTATGACGCGTTTTACTATGTTTTTTCAGCTCATTTACTGCAATTGTTTTACTTATTGTTTGTAGTGTTTCTGTTGCCTTCGTTTAGATTGATGTCTGTTCTCCTTGATTCTAGTTATGAATCATTGTGTATGAAAGATACTTTGAATCAACAGCAAATCGTAGGGTGTTTTGCCATAAATTAGGTATTTGCGAATAGTAGCTATTACTCCCTGCTCGTCGGCTTCTTTAATTATGGCGAGCTTTGTTCAACTGACCACTGCGATTCGTCTTGATGATATTCTATTAAATTTTTGGATTGCAAAATTAGTAGAAATTATGTCCTGGCATTTAGGGGATGAGACAATTTGTAAACTATTCTTTAACTATACGTTAAGTGAAACCAGTAAATATAAAAGGCAGGTATAAAATACCTGCCTTGATAATAAATACGATAAAAGAAAAACCGGTTTACTTCACCACATCAACACGCATCGTCAACACCTCTTTATTTGTTGTAAGTCGCAGGGCATATACTCCATTTCCAACTCCGGTCATATCGCTTGTGATGGTATATTGTCCGGCAGGTTGAGCTTGATTCCTTAAGATAGTTTGTTCCACTTTTCCGGTAATATTCAGTAGTTCAAGAGTTACTGTAAGAGGTTCGCGAAGCCCATAGCTGATTTCCATCGAATTTTGTGCAGGGTTCGGACGTGTACTGATAGCCGTGGAAGTTTCTACTGGTATAAAGAGGCGTGCTCCTCCTTGCTCACATATTCCGGCTATTCGAATATTTCCGTTTTGGGTTTGGCTTACGATACCCGAATTTATCCATATGAATTCATCAATATAAATTGTTGAATTATCTGTATTGCCGAGTGTTGCAATGCACGGAACTACACTGAGGGTATCAGAACCGTCATACGTTCCGTTAAGTTCCATACTGCAACTGTTGGGAGTGCCTGTTACACAAACATTATTCGTTTGTTCATTAAAGAGAACTGTTTTGTTATAACTGATTCGAGCGTGCCAATCTGTTTTAGAAATTGCCGGAGACTCGGCACTCTTAGATAATTTCAACAATAGGGGAATGTGCTCACCTGCTTGCGCACTGATATTCTCAACGTAAACAGTACTTTGAACAGAATCGGGGCTAAGACCTCTTCCGCGCAATTCCGTAGTATCATATCCCATACATAACGGCACAGACGAAACCCACACAAGTTGCCCTGTGTTCTGTAATTCAGATTTGGCAACATAACTAACTGAAACCCGAAGCGTATCATTCGGTAAAAGCATACTACCTGCTGGGGGAATCATTGAAACAAAAGAGAAGGGAGGTGTTATTCCACCCGGTTGATTGATTTGAATCGGTCGGGTATCCTTATTAACTGCAATCACTTCAATCGTAGCCGGAGAACCAATCACAACTGCCCCAAAATCTGCAACAGATTGCGGAACGAGATTGGGAAGTTTGATAACACCAGTAATTTGAATGTTCTTTTGTTGCCCGCAAATACTGTCGGTGATACTAAGAGTTTCATTAATGATTCCTTCTGTTGTTTGCCCAGAGAAATGAATGGTTATTGTTAGGGATTCACTAGGGCTAAGAGTAATGTCTGTTGGTGTAAACCCAAGAATGGGAGATTGCATGTGAAACGTATTACGAAATATGCCGGCGTTTATAAGCGTAAGAACAGTATCTTTTATTTCACCCGGACAAAGTGAGCCAATATCGAGTTTTTGTACATTCGTTGTAAAAAATGAACTTTCACTTTTGCCTGAAAGCGGTAGTGTAAACACGGTATCGGTAATCGAATTGCTCCTCAGAACTATAGATGCAGTTCTTGTTCCGGTAGCTGACGGTAAAAAACGAATCGGAAGTAGAAATGTATTTCCGGGTAAAATTTCTAAAAAGGTAAATGGGGTGAGCAGTTGAAAGTCATTGGAGTTAATACCTTCGACCATAGCCGAATATACTTCTAAAGATCCTGTTCCGGTGTTCTTAATTCTGATTGTATCAATCTTTTCATTTTCACATTTAAATGGCGGAAATATACCTCCCTGTACATTGA
>CALMMI010000518.1 GCA_937868245.1 uncultured Ignavibacteria bacterium
ACTTACTAAATTTAAGACGATGTTTTTATAAAAAAACTAAGTTTAAACGACTTCTATGTTAATATCTTTCGAATTGAATTTTGCCAAAATATAACCGAGTCCTTCGAATAATGTAGTCCATCTTTTTTGTGTGACCTCATAGATTCTCGAAACTGTGAGTGAACCTTGATGTTCTGTATAAATGTTAGAAGTGTTTTTCTTTGTAAATCAGAATATCGAGCTCGAATCACATCAAGCATCTTTATTTTCTTATAATCGATATAATAGTTCCAAAATTGATGCTTAAAGGTTCTTTCATAAACATCAGCGGGAATATCGATACAATAATGATAAAAGATTAGATAGGAATCCAATAAAGTTCTTGTTAATATACAAATAGAAGAATAATCCCAGAGGTCTAGTGTATGATTCTTTTTATAAGTTTCACTCTCGGGAACTAACTTTAGGAGTGAAAAGCTAATAGTACAAATTCTTCCAAAAATACCTAATCCAATATCTTCTTCCCAAGTATTCACTTGTTTACTAGAAGTTCTGAGCGATAGATTTATTATAGTTTGCACAAGTGTTTCAAAAGTCTTTACCCTTGCAGAGTATATTGTTAACTTAGTATCCATGGTACTCATACTTCAACCAAAACTTTTTGTATCCCGATAAATTCATTCTGGTGAAAATCTTTTTCCACTTCCAAACATAACTCTATTACTTCCTTTATTCTAATCATAAGGGTGTCTATTGATTTAGCTTGAGTATGGCATCCCTTCAATCCAGGGACTTCTGCTATCAAGTAGCCGTCGTCATCTTTTTCAATTATCACTTGAAATTCTTTTACCACTTGGTATGTTCCTCAAAGTAAACACTAAAAGGCTATTCATTTATCCTTTTCCACTTTTATTATATTAACATCACTCATGTTTGGAGCTTTCTTCGCTTTCAATAAGTCCAGTAATTTTCCGAAATCACAAAGCACTTCTTCTGTCCAAAGCATTGACTGTGTGGAGAAGTCAACATTCCTTGGCTCCTTTATTAGTCCCATAGTTCTAACATACATTATTTTTATAAATCTACATAGAAAACATAGAGAAAGCAAAGTGAAGGGTAAATTCTCCCTACACCTTCCTCTCCTCCGGCTTCTCCTTCAAAAAGAAGTAATAAAAGAAAATACCGTCGAGAATGCCGAGTATGACAAGTGAAATTGTATCACGGTCGAACCACCAGGCAAAACCTCCTGGTGGAGAAATAAGCCGGGCAATCTGACCCGTTATTGCCCATAAAATTGTAAAAGCAAGTCCGAAAATCAGCACAGCAAGGAAACCTTCGCGGACATTTGCCTCCTGCCACCGCTTGGTAAATCCGTATAAAGCTGCAACTATATGCAGAAGAAAGATGGCATTGATAATCATTTTTCGTAATTTCGGTATAAGAAAATTGTAATTATTATTGTATTGAACTGCAAAACTATGGAAAATGCCTCAAACTTACGCCTTGTACTTGTAACAACCAATGCTTTCGACAATGCTCAGAACATAGCGCGCATTCTTGTTTCAGAACGTCTTGCAGCGTGTTGTAATATTGTTTTAAGCACATATTCGATTTATGGTTGGCGCGGTGCTATCCGCGAATCACTGGAAGTGATGCTGTTTATCAAGACTACCGAAGAACAACTCGAGTTTCTTGAGCCGCGCATTCGCGAACTCCATCCATACGACATTCCTGAAATTATTTCATTGCCTCTTTCGAGCGCATCCTCGCCATATTTGAATTGGATGATGGAATCGTTAACCATATAAAAATCTTCTTTGGTCAAAAAGATGAATCGCTATCAAGAACTTATTACCCTTGTTCAGTCCTTCGAGTCGGATTTCCGTAAATTCTACGAAAAAGAAAACCGTGAGGCAGGTGTCCGTGTACGAAAAAACATGCAGGAGCTTCGCCAGTTGGCACAAACTATCCGCGATGAAATTCAAGAAAACCGTGCAGAATTTGCTCCTAAAATCCCACGGAAAAAAAAGGGTGATAAGGAAGAATAGATTTTCTTTCCTTCACAAACAAGACAAACGTAGGGGTGTATTGAATACGCCCGAAACATGTTTGTATTTATATTGATTCAAATAAGGTACGTATTTAAGGGCGTATTCAATACGCCCCTACGCAGGTTGTAAAATCCAAATTTATTATTCGCTTCCATGACACCTTACCCTTTCCTTTTCGAACCTTCTCTCCACGTGAAAGTGTGGGGCGGGCGGGCTATGGAGAATATTCTTCATAAGTCACTACCACCCAATGAGCCTGTGGGAGAATCTTGGGAAATATATTCCGGCAATCGAATTGTAAACGGTGAACTTTCCGGACAGACATTAGAAGAAGTAACTGCGAAATTCCCCAATCAGATTTTGGGAAAGGATTCAGCAAAGGACGGCTTCCCTCTACTCATTAAATTTCTTGATGCCCAAGATTGGCTATCAGTACAAGTACACCCAGACGATGCCCTTGCTCAAGAACTGGAAGGGCAGCCGAGAGGGAAAACCGAATGCTGGTATATCCTTGATGCTGCTCTTGACGCTTCGATAATTTATGGGTTTTCCAAGGAAACAAATGCTCATGATTTCCGAGAAGCAATTAAGAACGGTACGGCTAAAGAGAAACTTCAATTCGTCAATGTAAAAGCAGGCGATTTTGTCTATGTTCCAGCCGGAACAGTTCATGCAATTGGTCCGGGAATTGTTCTCTATGAACTGCAACAAACAAGTGATACTACGTATAGGCTTTATGACTGGGACCGCAAAGGATTGGATGGTAAGCCCCGCGAACTCCACGTTGAAAAAAGTTTGAAATGTTCGCATTTCGATGTTAACCCAAAAGCAATCAGTGAGCAACTCACCATACAAACAACAGATGGAAATACTGTCACTTCATTAATTCGAGGTGAATACTTCGGATTAGATAAAATTGAAATGTCATCACAATTACTGCTCAACACACAGAAAAAAAAACCATATTTGTTAAGTGTTGTTTCCGGTGCGCTTGAGATTCACGGAGAGTTTGAAAGTATTCGGATGCAAGGCGGACAATCTGTACTAATTCCGGCTGGGGTAGGGGAATATGCACTTCACCCAATTGACAATGCAACAGTTCTTTGTGCATTCCCCCAAAATTGTGAATCTTGATGAGGACAATTATCTATATAGTTGTACTTATTTTGGCAAACATCTGCGCGGCATTCCAACTCCGTAGCGCAGGGCTTGCAAACCCTCCGCTACGGAGTTCTCATTCTACGTCGCTAACACCAAGTATACAAATACTCGCCCCTCAAGAAGATTCCGTTTCTCTCGCAGATACCACCCAATTAGACAACGCAACGGACTCTGCCTCCCTTGATTCATCCAGTGTAAATAATGCTGATACACTGCCAAAACAGATCGCAGTGTACGACAGCAGCATAGTAGATGAGAAACTTCTCTCTAAAAGTGATGTACAAGAATACTTGAACGATAAAGCATTCGACTACGACCGCGCCACCCCCAACCAAACTTCCTTATGGGAAATGTTCAAGCGTTGGTTTGGGGAAACGATAGAGCAATTGTTGGGTACAAATGCGGGCGGGAAAATAGGCGATGCACTTATTTATATTTTAATAGCAGTTGCGATTGCAGTTGTCAATATTATCCTTTTCCGAAGCAATTTAGGAGGTCTGTTTGGTAAAAATAAATCTAAAACGAGCTTAGATTTCACAATCTTGGATGAAAATATACATGAAATGAATTTCTCAGATTTGATTGCTGCCGCAGAAACAAAATCCGATTTCCGCCATGCCATCCGTTTGCAATATCTTTGGCTTTTGAAACGACTCTCCGACGATTCGATAATCGAACTTAAAATTAATAAGACCAATCGCGATTATAGAAATGAAATCAAGGATACCGAACTGAAACACAGGTTCAGCAGGGCAAGCATTATCTTTGAATACGTATGGTATGGTGAAGGAAAAATAGACTCTGAAAATTATCAGGCAGCAGTTCAATTCTTTGTTTCGCCAGTTTCATCGGAGGCTGCACGATGAAATCTCAAAGAAAATTTATCATCATTCTTGTTGTTGTGTTTGTAGCAATGGTAGTGCTCGAGATGCTCAAACCTACGCCTATTAATTGGGAACATACTTTTTCACAAAAAGATAAGATTCCCTATGGTAATTTTATTCTCTATAAAATGTTACCGAAGCTATTCCCTAATTCTTCGGTTGGTATTATATCAGAGCCAATTTACAATGCACTTCCAAGTGTATCAGCGGATTCTACGGAGTGGGGCGACGGTAATACACCACTGTATATGTTTATCAACGATAAATTCAGTCCGGATGAACTTGACACCAAATCGCTGCTCACTTTCGTAAACGCAGGTGGGAATGTGTTCGTAAGTGCTGAAACTTTTACCGGCAGTTTAGCTGATTCACTAAAAATCAAAACATCATTAAATTATGCAATGGCATATAGTGATTCCAATATCATCAATCTTACCTCTACTGCTTTTTCGACTAAACCAAAACGGTGGATTTTCAAAAAAGGCACAACAACGCATTATTTCGAGACGTTTGATACCTCCAAATCTACAATAATCGCAACTAATTTCGCTAATGACCCAACCTTGATTAGAGTAAAAGCAGGGGAGGGGAATTTCTACCTGTCGTCCACACCCTTATGCTTTACCAATTATTATATTCTTGATGATAAAAACCGTGATTTTATTACGAAAACATTATCATTCTTCGATTCCGACCGTATCTTGTGGGATGAATTCTATAAAGTAGGGCGTCAGGAAGCCAGAACCCCTTTGCGCTACATATTATCGGTTGAATCGCTCCGTATAGCCTATTATCTGGTTTTGGTCGGTGCAGCCCTGTTTATATTCTTTCGTGCTAAACGGAATCAGAGAATTATACCTGTTATCCTTCCTGTTCGGAATACAACATTAGATTTTGTGCAAACAGTCGGGCGGATGTATTACGAGCAAAACAACCATGCAAACTTAGCCGACAAGAAAATTCAATATTTCCTGGAGCATATCCGAACAGTCTATTTTGTAAAAACCAATGAATTTACAGAGGAATTTCTGAATATGGTAGCCGGCAAATCAGGTGTGGATATTGTGAATGTGCGCAGTTTGTTTTTGGCAATTGAAAATGCAAGTAATATGGATGTACTTCCGGAAGAAAGGCTTGTGGCTTTACATAAAAAGATTGAATCTTTTTATGAGGAGTCTTCGACCTTGCGGACGCTTATTAGGGATGGGGTAGTGGGGGATTGATAATGTGGAGATAAGGTTAGAATAACTGTTATCGGAAAGCTCCATCGGAGCGTCCTGTTAGTAGAAAAGCAATTCAGAAAATCGAAAAGCTCCCTCGGAGCGACCTGTTAATTTCAGCACTGGACTGAACAGGTCGCTCCGATGGAGCTTTTGACGTTATTTATAGATTATTGCTACAAACAGGTTGCCCTTACAGGGCTTTTGAATAGAAGATTTTGAGATGGAAAACTTCTCATATCTTCTCAGCCACCCGCAATTTTGCACTACGCGAACGGGGGTTGTTATGAATTTCTTCATCAGAAGGAGGTAACGGTTTTGAGGTTAATATCTTAAGTTCAGGCGGTGTATCCTGGTTCTTATCGGCTAATTCCCTGAATACATTCTTCACAATACGGTCTTCAAGCGAATGATAGGAAATAACGGCGATTCTTCCTTGGGGTGCAAGTATGGGAATAATACCACGAAGTGTTTTTTCTAAAACACCGAGTTCATCATTTACAGCTATACGGATTGCTTGGAATACGCGTGCTATGGATTTGGAAACGATATGAGGAGGTACAACTTCTTCGATAACAGAGCGTAAGTCGAAAGTGGAACGGAGAGGGGCAGCGCGGCGACGTTGAACGATCCGCCGCGCAATAACCCTTGCGAAAGGCTCTTCACCATACTTTTTGAGAATGGATTCGATTTCCCTTTCGTCCGCACCATCCAGGAGGTCTTCTGCTGTATTTCCGTGTGAACCGAAACTCATCGTTAGGCGGGAGTTCACGCGATGGCTTATTCCCCGCGAACCTGAGTCTAACTGTCGCGAAGAAACGCCTAAATCCAACAAAAGCCCGAGTACCTTCCCCCGAAGTTCCCCTATGCTGCATGCCCGAATGAAATTGTCGTTGTAAAGAACAAGTCTGCTGTCGCTTTTGTCTAATTCCGCTGCGAACTTTTTGGTGCAATGCTCGATTGCCTGTTCGTCAGCATCAAAAGCTATAATTTTTCCGTTTGAAGAAAGCCGTGCTAATATTTCCGCCGTATGTCCACCTCCTCCGAGTGTCCCGTCGATATATATTCCGTCAGGGTCGGTAATAAGCCACGTACATACTTCTTCGAGCATTACGGGAATATGATAGTCATATTCCGGCGTTACTCTGCTGCTTCTGCTTTCTTCTCTTTCTTTTTTGTCATATCTTCTTTTCATTATCTACGTGGCGTTTATTGCGATTTTATTTTCTCATCACTTGAGCCGCCACATTTTCGTAGGATTCATCATGATTTGAGAGATACTTCTCAAATTCCTCAGGATTCCAAAATTCAATGTGATCCATCATTCCTACGATAACTACTTTTCCGTCTATGCCCGAAAAATCAAGATATTTTTTAGAGAGGGAAATGCGCTGATTGCCGTCGATTTCCACTTCCTCGCTCCACGCTAATATCGTTCGCAGAAAGTATCTGTTCTTTTCGTCGTATTGATTGAGTGAGGAATATTGTTCTTCGTATTTTTTCCATTCATTCAGAGGATATGCAACTACGCATTTATCAGCTCCGCGTGTAATAATAAATGTATCGTTTGCCTCCGGCGAAATTGCTTTGCGCATCTTCGCAGGAATGCTAACCCTACCTTTATTATCGATGGAAAAAACTTCCTGACCTTTGAAGAACGACATTATATTTTCTTTTTAACATTATACGGTAAATTTTATGGATTAGTTCTGCCATTTCTACCCACTTTTCTTTAAAATCTACCTCAATCACCCACTTTCACCCACTTTTATAATGCGAAACAACCAAAATCTTACATAAAAAGCAAGGATTATTATCAAAAAAGTGATATAAAGTTTCCACATACTAGAAAAGTGCCTGAATTTTTGAAATTTAGGCACTCGTGTTTTAGGGTTTTCTGAGAAAATTTGGGAATCGGGCTTTTGGGGGGCAGTCTGTTTTTTTGAATGATGAACTAGAAAGGGGAGGGTGAAAATATTTTTACTAAGGGTTTAAAAACTGAAAAATATGAATTGAAAAATCTGTTTAAAGAATATATTTAGATGTTTTAAAGGAAAAACATTTGGATGAAAATGTGCATTCTATGTTTAACAAAATAGTATTGGATGTAGGGGCGTATTGAATACGCCCGAATCTTGTATTTTTTAAGGTATGTATTAAAGGCGATCCTAAATTTTCCGGTAGAGATAGGGCATTGCCCTATCTTTGATACTTGCCGATAGTACACCTGAAGATAAAATATCAACTATGCGCGGTAGATAGGGCAATGCCCTGTCTCTACAGAACTTTTATAATTTATCATTGCACGATGGTATGCAACTGCTGTTCCGTGCATATACTTAGAAGGAAGGCCGGTTGTTTGCTGCCGTACATTAGATTGTTATAACATTGTAGAGTCGCACCGTAGTGCGTCTCAGAAGCGTGCAGGTTTCCGCAGTACAGGAGACACACTACGGTGTGTCTCTACGTTATAACCACTCATTGCACTGCAGTAACATAAAATTGATTTTACAGCTATTCAATGCACGGAGGTATAATACGCCCGTACAAATTTCTGAATCTTTGATGAAATGTATTGTTCATGTCTGCCGTTAGACACGAACACATAATGACGAGTTTATTTACCTTCTTTTTCCTATTGCCCTTCACTCAACTTCTCAGCTAATTTTAAGACTGCATCCACATAATCTTGACTGTTGTTGTAGTGAAAAACTGCTTTTTCCTGTGCAGCTCGTGTATCACCCCAGCCGTTTATCTTTAAATAGTTGCCAACACTGTATATTGCATCAGGAACCTCGAAAAGATTCTTAATCCCGTCGCCATTACCGTCGGCTGACCACCGGACGTAACTGGACGGTAAGAATTGGGACATTCCGAATGCACCGGCGGAAGAACCATATAATTCAAATGGAGATACCGGGGAAATCCTGCGGAGAGTATCCAAAGCAAGTAATTCTCCTAATGCCCATGCTGATTTTTTCTTGGCTCTTGTTTCAATCTTAGTTTCCAATTCACGTACTTGGATTGAATCAGACGGGGTGTACTCCACGTACAGTGCTTCTTTGTTCCTTGCTATGTTTTCGGGAGTAGCAGCTAAAGCAACACTAAAAAAGATAGAAGGGATATAATTCTTCCCTAGGTATGTACCAAATTTCGTTTCTATCCAGAGTATAGCAGTGATTGCTTCTTTGGGCACATCATACTTCTGTTCGGCTTCTTGTAGAATTGTACGGTTCTTTTCGAGAAACTCTTGAGCTTTCTTAACGGATATCTTGTTATAGTGTGATGAGTAATCAGGTTTTTTCCTTGTACCCGTTACGTTTATTTTAATGAGATTTGGTTCAAAGTTGAGATGATCATCATTGAGCAATCGGACTAAAAATGCAGTATCCATACCACGGCGCAGGAGAGTATCGGCTACGGCGGAAAATTCGATGTGTTTATAGGCAATTGAATTTACTGAAATAGGAACTTCTCCTGTTGCAGTGTCCCCTTGTTTTGTTAGATTTACTGACGGCGTAGAAGAACAGGCAGAAAATAATATGCACCCTGCAACAATAAGAGCGGCATTAAGAAATATAATGTACAATGCGGGATATGGCAACTGTTTGTTCTTCATAGCTTTATATAAGTTGCCAATGCAGACAGAAACGGGGTGTCCTATGAAAATTCATAATGAACACTTGCCACGCGGAATTTACCGTAGGAAAAATCCTTGTCCTGTAAATTCCACACAAATTCAACTTCTGTCGGAATGACAATATTTTGGTATTGATTGTAATTTCTACAATACAATGTAAATTGTTCTTTTTTTTTTAAATCCTTGAAATCTCTGAATTTATCATGAGTTACAATATTTGCAATCTGGCCGTCGTCAGTAAATGTAAATAATGCAGAGGCACTTACACCCTGAAAATTGATTTCAGCTTTTGCCGATAAATCACTTACTGGAGTCCATTGTATATGACGGTTAGGGAGCAAAACAGTTGGAAACCAGACAGCTTCCATCAAATATCGTGATAAAAGAGTAATGTCTGCCTCGTATCCATGGGGTTCAAGGAGAGTAATTGTCCCCAAAAGTCGTACCAAACCGTGTCCCTTGCCTCCAATAAATTCAAGTGAAGCTGTTTTAAAAGGTAAAAACGATGTACCGAAGCGAGCTTTCCATACCATTCCGGGTTGATTTGCACTATACCAAACGTCTGCAGAAAGGTGCGACCAATCACCTTCAATTTGTGTGCGGAAGTCTGCTTCCTGTCTCATGTGAATAAAATCTATATACGGTTGCCCTTCACGAAGGGTAGTTGTAAAATATTTTTGAACAATCGGTGGCAGAGTAGAAATATCTGAAGCATGAAAAACTTTGTTTCCTGTTTTGCCATGCTCACGCTGGCGCAATCGTTTTACAGCTTTGCGAACTTTATGGCGTGACCAGAATGCGCTAATCAGGGAAAGTAGCAGAATACTCCCTACCAAACTACAAAAGATAGTTAAAAATTTCTCAGCCATTGTGGTTTTTCTCCTCTATGTATTCCAACGACTTACAAAATAAATGCTGGTAAATGTTTGTGCCAAACCAGATTGTTATACTGAAAGTCAGAAGTTGTTTTAAGGCTGACCGACAGATATTTTTTCCGAAAAATAAGAGATTATTTTGAAATAGAGGTATAAAATGAAAAACGCTCGAAAGATTACTCTTTCGAACGTTTTTTGGTGAGTGAAAAGGCAAGAAGTTTTCTGTCTAAAAGTAATAACACAGAAGTTGAAAAAGTGTCACCGAATTTGGAAAAATATTTTTAAAAAAGAAAAAAAAGCGGGTTTTTGACGTGTTTTACCATGATTACTAATAAATTTGTTTTTAAAGTGCATCGTTTTTGGGTTTTTGGTGTTATTGTAGTTGATGAGAGTTAAAACTCATAATCATCGTTTCTTTTGAACCTTCGGTTCTATTGTTCTGTAAAATGGAGAAATCCTATACTTCATATTCCGATGATGAACTTATCGTCCTGCTTTCTAAGTCAGGACGGGAAGCAGAGCGTGCATTTACGGTGCTTTATAACCGTTATTCGTCACGTATCCACGCTTATTGTTATCGCATAATTGAAGACAGTACGTATGCCGAAGATATGTTTCAGGAAACATTTATACGGTTCTTTCAAACAGCCAAATCGGGACGTGCTATTTCAAATGTACCGGGCTTTATGATTACCATAGCACGTAATCTTTGCCTAAATTACAAAAGAGATAAAAAAGATGCTTTAGTTCTTACGGATATAGACTTCTTTACGGACACAAGCCAAAGTTACGAACAAAAAGAACTGTTAGACTTAATTGCACGTTCACTCGAATTACTAAGTTTTGAATATCGTGAAATTTTTATTTTACGGGAATATGATGGACTATCGTACGAAGAAATAGCAGAAGTAACAGGCACAACAGTTACTAATGCAAAAACAAGAGCCTTCCGTGCCAAACAAAAAGTAAAAGAAATTTTACAGCCGTATCTTAAGGATTTATGCCAATAGAATAGTGGCAATAATATTTCCGGGTAGCAGATATGGTATTTGTCCGGAATTCTAAAAATGATTTCATTTCGACAACCAAATTATTGATATTATGGAATACTCTGAATTACTGTATGATTTTGTGGATGGTACTACTGATGTAACTCAGGAGCAAACATTGTTTGCTGCTCTTGCTTCACATGAGGATTTGCGTGCCGACCTCAAGCAACTTCTTGCAATGAAAACAGCTGTACAGAATGATTCGAAGGCGTTTAATCCACCCGCTGAATCTACCCTTGCACTTTTCTCTACCTTAGGATTTGCTGCGCCTACGATGGTATCACCATCGGTTGCAAAAGCTTCCTTTGCAAGCAGAGCAATAAAAGCTATTTCCGGTGCATCCACAGCAATTGCAACAGAGCTTATAATGTCATCAATAACAGCACTGTCGATGTATCTTTTGATGAATAATCATGCAGAAAAAAGTATGGTAAAAACAGCTGAAAAATCAAGTGTTGCACCTTCAACTCTTGCCGGGATAAATTCATCTGCCAATACTAATACTGCCACTGAAACTATCAGAACAGTTACGTTACCTCCAAAAGAGATAATCAAATACGTATATGTAAATGTTCCGGCAGCTCAATCGAGTATGGCTGCAATTCCTCCCTCAGTTGCACGTTCAGAATCTGAACCTGCAGATGAATCTACAGAGAATTCAACTCCTCCGATTATGACAACAGATGTTAGAACCCTTGCACTTTCACAAAGTATTCCGAATAGTAATTCAGGGTGGAAACAGGTTGATTATGATGCCGAACTAATGCCAAGCCCTATTGATAAAACTCCGGCAAGCAATATCTCCCGCTGGACTCTGGAACTTCGCCGTATAGATACTCGTTCTTATGTTGAACAAACATTTATCAGTAAAACTCCTGCAATAAACAATCTGGCGTTCTCTGCATTGTACTCGCTTAATTCGCGGTTGTCCGTAGGTTTAGAAGTAGCACAGGAGCAGGCATTTCAGAAGTTTACAACTACAGACGATGTAGGAAGACAAGTAATTACGGAACAACATCCTACGATACATTCGGTTGCGGGGATATTACGTTATACACCCATTCAATTGGGTAAATTTCAACCGCTTTTCCAAGCAAGTATCGGTGGCTATGAATTTGGTTCATTTGGTCGTGGGCTGATAGGCGTGCAGTATTTCCCGGAAACTTACCTTAGTTTTGTGATCGGTGCCGAGGCAAACTTACAGAGATACGACAACGGGCAAGGTATAAATTATTCTACATCTAAATATGGTTTGAGTTATGGAATGTCGTTCCATTTTTAAAAAATATCCCCTTTGGGTATGCGGTCAATCTTGCGTAATACTTGCAATATGTTTTGTGGTACTTGCAAGCAGCGGCTGTATGTCTCCTTTGGATTCAAGTATCGAGAAGAAAATAATAGTTATCGACCCGGTAAAATCACCACCGTTTGAAGTGGATGCCATTTGTAAAGAATTTTTTGAAGTAGGGTTAATCCAGGATCCTAAGATTTTTACCAAAGTTGACCATTATAAAGATCCTTGGACGTATTATCTTCCAAAGACGATTACAGCTTTAATTGATACATCAGGAGCTAAGGATACCATTTCGATGGATCTGACTTTAGTAGCAGATTCGAGTAATCCAACCAGGCAGACTTTACGTACAGAATATGTAACATCTTTTCGGATACATTTGGTTAAAATGGTTGCCGATAGTTCACACAAGCTTATTTTCGGTCCTGAAAAAGGTGAAGGATCGCTAATTGTTACACAAGGTGTATCTCAACCAGTGCTACTACATCCTGGGAAGATAATAGTAGAGTTCCACGATGTAGAAAAAATCAACAAAGGGAAAAATTCAAAACTTACGATGGAAATCCAGGCAAGTGTAGATTCAAAAGGCAGTTTCCCTAATTTTAGTTTTAATGGGACGATTGAGTTTCAGTGGTGATTTCTTTTGAATTTGGAAATGTACATTACTTGGAATTGCTGCCCCTTTGTTGTTTAGAATGGATTTTCAATACCCGATTTCATTTCTTCGGCAATCATAAGGCAGTAATCGCGGTACGAACATTTTGGGAGTGAGTTAACGGTTTGTAGAAATTCATCACGATTGATAAAATTCATCTGTAGGGCAATTTCTTCCAAACAGGCAATTTTCCTACCTTGCCGTTTCTCGATTGCATGAATAAATGTACTTGCTTCGAGCATACTTTCGGGTGTTCCTGTGTCGAGCCATGCTATACCACGCCCCATCAGCTCAACTCTTAAACGATTCTGATGCAAGTACGCCGAATGTACTTCTGTAATTTCAACTTCACCGCGCAGACTTGGTTTCACATCTTTTGCAATATCCGTAACATCACTTGTGAAGATATACAGACCGGGGATTGCATAATTTGATTTCGGTTTTTCGGGTTTTTCTTCGATACTTACCACACGTCCGCCTTCGCCAAACTCTACTACACCATATCTTTCAGGGTCTTGAACACGATAGCCGAAGATTGTTCCACCTTCGTTTGTACGTATTGCATCCCGTAGAAAATCCAGTTTACCATAGAATACATTGTCACCCAAAATTAAACACACC